>JAZUHM010000202.1:0-6528 GCA_045641725.1 Bacteroidaceae bacterium
GTTGCAATCAGCATCTAATACATTATATAATGCGCACTTGCTGCGCAGACAAACAAAAATCCCGGGCAATCATTGCTCGGGATTTTTATTGGTAGCGGGGTTGCGCGGGGCGCGGTGTGGCTTAGAAGTTTAGAAGAAGTAGCCCACGTGAGCCTGGAAGGTGTTGGCTTTGAGCGAGCTCTCCTGCGTGCCGGTAATCTTGGCGTATTTCGAGAGCGCGATATTATAGCCTAAGCCAACCTCGAGATGCTTGAGCACCTTGACGCCGGCGCCCACATTCCAGCTGAGGATAGAGTTCTTTACCTTGTAGTCAACGGCGCCAATCTCCTTAAACGAGCCGCTGCCGATGTTGAAACCAAACTGCGGACCGGTGGCCACATATACAGCAGCCACAGATGGCATACCAAACTGGTAGCGCAGGTTAATAGGCACCTCGATAGTCTTGAGGTTCTGGCTTTTCTCGTGAGGGCCGTTGCTCACATTGATGCTGCGCTGCGAGTATTGCGCAGAGATGTCGGCGCCGATACCGATTACTGGCACGGTAAATTCAATCTTTGGGCCGGCATACCATCCGCAGCGGTTGCTGGATTTGACATTGCTGCTGAAATTCTTGAAATTCACTTTGCTGACGTTAAGGCCAGCCACAACTCCAAAATCAATTTGCGCTTTGGCTTGCTGAACGCCCAGAGTCATTGCGGCAGCAAGCAGGATAATTAGTATCTTTTTCATAATTTAATGGGTTTTGTGTCTGCAAATTTAGACAATTTGTCTTTATTAGCAAGTTTTATTTAAGTTTTATACGATTTTTTAACCACTTTTCAAGGATTTGAACTATTTTCGCAGTGCAAAACTCCAATAACAATGCCACAGGCACAGACTCAACGCCAAATTCACAGCCAATCGACCGAAACGCGCCAGTCGCAACAGATCGAATTGAAGCAGAAACTCACGCCAATGCAGCGCGAGGCAGTCCGCTTGCTCAGATTGCAGCAGATTGAGTTTGAGCAGGACGTGCGCGACCACCTTGATTCCAATCTGGCGCTCGACGAATATGCCGACGACAATATAGAAGACGGTAGCGGCGGCGCTGGTGGCGATGACTATGGCCGCGAGCAGGGTGGGGCAGACGGCCCAGACTATTTTGACTCACGGCAGGGCGACAATGAAGATAATCCTGGCGGCGACGACGTGCTTGGCGGTGAAGATATGCTTGGCGATGAAGATATGCCAGGCGGTTATGAAGAAGAGTCGGGCTATGGCGATGCAGGTTATGATGACGGCGGCTTTGACGACGACGAATATGGCCGCGAGAAATACGGCGAGCAGGTGGACGACTACATGCCCGATGACCGCCCGTACTACTATGAGCCCGACGACCGCCGCGAGTTTGTGCTGGCCGACACGCAGTCAATCTACGACGACCTCAAGATGCAGGCTGCAACCTTTGATTTGACAGACAAACAGCAGCAGTTGCTCGATTTCCTCATCAATTCGCTGGACGACGACGGCCTGTTGCGCAAGAGCAGCCTGACCCTGATGGCGGAGCTTAGGAGAGAGGGCATTCAGGCCACCAAGGATGAAATAGACGACGTGCGCTCTGTGCTCAAGCAGTTTGAGCCGGCGGGCATTGGCGCCAAAGACCTCAACGAGTGCCTGATAATTCAGGTGCGTTGCCTTGACAAGGATTTTCCGCTCCGACAACTGACGCTCGACATCCTGGGGCGCAGTTTCAGCCACTTTGAGAAAAAACATTACGACGACCTGGCATCCCGCCACAAGGTGGACCGTGCCACGCTCGACAAGGTCTATGCTATCGTGAGCCACCTCAATCCTCGCCCGGCGGACATTGTGTCGGGCGGTGGCGCCGCAACTTCTCACCACATCATTCCCGATTTTGAGGTTCGCGAAGAGGGCGATTCGTTTGTCGTGAGCCTATGCCAGGGCTGCGTGCCTCATGTTTATCTTAACAAGCAGTACGCCGACTATGTGCCAAAGGCAGGCGCTGTCAGCAAGCAGGCTGCGGCGCAGGACGAGTTTGTGAGAAAGCAGGTGGACGAGGCGCGCCTTTATATCGACGCCATCAATCAGCGCCACAAGACTATGCTCGACACCATGCGAGCTATCGTGGCCATGCAGCCTGAGTATTTCCGCACCGGCGACAAGGGCACGCTCAACCGCATGATAGAAAAAGACATTGCCGACAAAATTGGCCGCGACGCCAGCACCGTGTCGGGCGTGGTGTCCAACAAATATGCAGATACTCCGTTTGGCATCATAAAACTGAGCGACCTTTTTAACCGTACCTTTGTAAATAAGGATGGCGACGACGTGTCGCGCGATGCTGTGAAGGACAAGATGCGCGCCTTGATCGACGCAGAAGACAAGGCGCACCCTCTGACCGACGAACAACTGGCAGCGCAGCTCAATGTGTCGCGTCGCACTGTGACTAAATATCGCAAAAAAATGAACATTCCTAAAGCCGGACAACGCCGATGAAGAACAAGCAACTGATACTGGCGGCAAAACTTATCTCTGTGTTGTTTGCGCCGCATTATTTCCCCTTGTTGTGCCTGTTGGTGCTCATGGCTTTCAGTTATATGAAGGCTCTGCCGATAGACTATAAGCTGATTGTGCTGGCTTTGGTCTATGTGATGACCATTGTGCTGCCAATGCTGCTAATTTCGCTCTATCGCAAGGTGATGGGCCTCCGTCATCACGAGCTGTCGCGCCGCGAGATGCGTACCATGCCCTACATTATCAGCATCGGCTGCTATCTGCTCTGCTATTATGCCATGGATTCGCTGTATGTGCCCCATTTTATTGTGAGTGTGGTCGTGGCGTCGCTGATTGTGCAGATAATCTGCCTCATCGTAAACGGATGGCACAAAGTCAGTTCGCACTCTGCCGCTGCGGGTGCTATGAATGGCGCGCTGATAGCCTTCTCCTTTATTTTTCATTTCAACCCGGTGTGGTGGCTTTGTCTCACTCTTGTGATAGCTGGGTGCGTGGGCTCGAGCCGTTTGGTCTTGCGCCACCATACTATGTCCGAGGTCGGCATTGGTTTCGGCGTGGGTTTTGTCACAGGATTCCTTACTATTTTGCTTAGTTAGCCAAGCGCGGGTTTAGTCAGCCTATAAAAGCGGGCCCGTGGCCATTGCCGAGGCGGTAGTTGCGCCCTTCGGCCAAGGCGGTGTGCATAAAGTCGGCAGCGCTGCGGGCGGCGTCGTCCAGAGTGCGACCTTGCGCTAAAAATGCGGCCAGAGCCGACGACAGCGTGCAGGCTGTGCCGTGAGTATTGGGGGTGTCAATGCGGGGATGCTCTAGATAAATAAAATGGTCGTCCTCGGCATTGTAGAAAACGTCGGTCAGCAGTTGACCGTTGGCGTGACCGCCTTTCAGATACACCGACGCACCGTGGGCCAGGGCGCTCAGGCGGCGCGCTGAGCAGTGCGGCAGCCTCGGGCAGGTTGGGCGTAATCATGCGGGCCATGCTCATTACCTCGATCAAAGGGTCGGTCTTGCTGCAGCCCAATAAATCTGCGCCCGATGTGGAGTGCAGTATGGTGTCTGCTACGATGTTGGGCATGTGATATTGCTTTAATATTGCGGCCACAGCCTGTGCCGCAGGGCCTGAGCCGAGCATGCCAACCTTGACTGCCTGCGGCTGAATGTCGCTCAGCAGGGTGCGGGCCTGCTCCTCAATCTGCTCGGGGGCGAGGGGCCACACATGGGCCACGCCCATGGTGTTTTGGGCTGTGAGGGCAGTCACCACCGACACGCCGTAACAGCCCAGGGCGGCCGTCACGCGGAGGTCTGCCTGCAGTCCGGCGCCGCCGCAGGGGTCGCTGCCGGCCAGGGTGAGCACTATGGGCTTTGTCTGGTGAGAGGTCATGGTGGGGATGTGTGATTGGATTTGAGTAACGGGCCGCCTCGCGGTATTGCGGGGCGGCCCGGTATTTTGTCTGTCAGGTTTTGCGGCAGGCTGATTACTCCTGACCTGGAACCTGTGGGAGTTTGTCGAGATAAGACTGGATGAGCTCGTCGCTTGGAATGACGTCGGTCATAGTCTTTGAGTTGTACTGCTCGTAGGCATAGAGGTCGAAGTAGCCGGTGCCGGTGAGGCCGAACACGATGGTCTTCTCTTCGCCGGTCTCCTTGCACTTGAGGGCCTCGTCAATGGCTACGCGGATAGCGTGGCTGCTCTCTGGTGCAGGCAGGATGCCTTCTACGCGAGCGAACTGCACAGCGGCGTCAAATACCTCGGTCTGCTCTACGGCGCGAGCCTCAAAGAGACCGTCGTGATAGAGCTGCGACATGATGGTGCTCATGCCGTGGAAACGGAGACCGCCGGCGTGGTTGGCCGATGGGATAAACTGGCTGCCGAGGGTGTACATCTTGGCCAGTGGGCAGATCATACCGGTGTCGCAGAAGTCGTAGGCAAACTTACCGCGGGTGAAGCTTGGGCATGAGGCAGGTTCTACGGCAATAATCTGATAGTCAGCCTCGCCGCGCAACATCTCGCCGATGAATGGGGTAGCCAGACCGCCGAGGTTAGAGCCGCCGCCGGCGCAGCCGATAATCATGTCGGGCTTGATGTCATATTTCTTGAGAGCTGCCTGGGTCTCCATACCGATGATAGTCTGGTGGAGCAATACCTGGTTCAGTACCGAACCGAGCACATAGCGGTAGCCGTCGCTGGTGACAGCAGCCTCTACAGCTTCAGAAATGGCGCAACCGAGCGAACCAGTGGTGTCGGGATGCTCAGCCAGGATCTTGCGGCCCACATTGGTGGTAAGGCTTGGAGATGGGGTGATGCTGGCGCCATAGGTGCGCATTACCTCGCGGCGGAATGGCTTCTGCTCGTATGAGCACTTAACCATATATACGCGGCAGTCGAGGTCGAAATATGAGCAGGCCATACTGAGGGCAGTACCCCACTGGCCGGCACCGGTCTCTGTGGTCACACCCTTGAGGCCCTGCTTCTTGGCGTAGTAAGCCTGAGCGATGGCCGAGTTGAGCTTGTGGCTGCCAGAGGTATTGTTGCCTTCAAACTTATAGTAAATCTTGGCTGGAGTGCCGAGTGCCTTCTCGAGGAAGTAAGCTCTCACCAGAGGCGAAGGGCGGTACATCTTGTAGAAGTTGAGCACCTCTTCAGGAATTGCGAAGTAAGGAGTCTCATTGTCAAGCTCCTGCTTGTTGAGCTCCTCGCAGAAGATAGGGTTGAGGTCTTGGAGTGCGAGAGGCTGGCCTGTGCCTGGATTGATCAGCGGAGCAGGCTTTGTCTTCATGTCGGCGCGAACATTGTACCACTGGGTAGGGATTTCGTTCTCGCCAAGGTAGATTTTGTAAGGAATTTTTTCTGCCATAGTGTTATGAAATTATAAAGTTATAATAGTTTTTCAGTTTTCAGGATTGCAGTTGCCGCCGTGGCATTGCGTGCCTCAGCGGGTAGCCAACCTTAAATTTGTTTGGCTAAATTAAGCAACAAATCGCAATATTCCAAGTTTTGGTGCCAAAAATCGCAAAAACGGCGTAAAATCTTTGGAAAAAATAGCATATTGTAGAGCCTCGGCCCTATATACCTTATTATATATAATATATAGAGGAATCAAGATATTGCGATTGAACCTCGTCGTGAAGCGGGCCGGGCCATGCACGAGCCAGACCAGAGGCAGCAATGCCGTCGTGTGGCAGTGCACCCACTCGCCATCCGGCAGCCACTTAAAATGCCCGTATTACGCTCTAAAAAAAACTAAGTGCGACTTAAATTCCGTTCACAGCGCTGTGAACAATCGTTCATAGCGCTGTGAACAAATGTTCACACTGCTGTGAACAAACGTTCACAGCGCTGTGAACCAAAATTAGCGCGCACTTCGTTTTCGAGAGTGCGCATTTTGAGAAAATCCAAGCGCTCACCTCGTAAAGAGATGAGCGCTTATTTGTCGTTATAATGTTCTTCTGCCTGCACTACCAAAACGGTTATGGTTTCATCGTAAATGTCGTATATGATACGATTGTGTGCAGAAATGTGTCGGGAATAGGTAATATCTCCACCCCCTACTAGAGCCTCGGGATGCCCTAATCCAGTCCTTGGATGCATCATGATGTCCATGAGCACGGAAGTCGCTTTCTTAAACAGTGCAGGATTAGATTTTTTCCATTTCTTCAGTGTTTTCTCTGCCTGTTTTGAGTATTCTATGGTGTAGGTCATAGACTATCAAAGAATTGCTGCATCTGCTCAGGTGTTTCGCAACGTGTAGTTTCTGACTTACTATACTCCTTGCGTGCTTTTCTAATCTGCATAGCAAGTGCTGGTGTGATGATATTCTTTGCCGAAGCATTATCTTCTGCCATCCGCACAGATAGTGCTTGGCGTACCTTTTTGGGCTGTGCTTGTATCAATGCCCATATTGCATCAACCATACTGATAGACTCTTGGGTTATGCCTGCAGATTCCATATTTTAGATGTTTAGATGTGATAGAAACTATTTAGAATGCTTATCTATGGATGCAAAAGTAGTTAAAAT
>JAZUHM010000203.1:0-6435 GCA_045641725.1 Bacteroidaceae bacterium
CGAAGAGCCAGAGGGGTACGGAGGTCCAACAAGTACAAATGGCTGAAGAGCAACAAAATATTCTTATCGACCCCTCAGTCGCTACGCGACAGCTCCCCTCCCTAGGGGAGCAGACGGCTCAAATGCGAGCTGAGTTGCAGGCTGACTGCTCAAAAGTAAGCCCCAACTCTGTAATATTGATACAATGTCTTGAAGATTAATATGTTATGAAAGATCTGAAATTTTTTTCCGGACAACAATAATGTCTAATATCGCTTTTGCGCTGCCAAAATTCGCTTCAGAAAAAACTAAGTGCGACTTAATTTCTGTTCACAGCGCTGTGAACAATCGTTCATAGCGCTGTGAACAATCGTTCACACCGCTGTGAACAAACGTTCACAGCGCTGTGAACTAAAATTAGCACGCACCAATAATTTTTTAGTGCGCAGTCAGGTGGTTTTTCGGCGGAGTTTGTTGGGGGATATCGTCCGTTAACTCCCTTTTAACTCCTTAATTTTTTTGATAGGCGAAGCCCTTTTTCTTCCCGTAGGGATTTTTTCTTCCGCACATGGGCTTTGCCGAAGGCTGATGGGTGAGGGGTCCAGATTATCGGAAAATTCGGAGAATTTGACAGGATTCTGCACCGCTACCCATCAAAGGGCTCTAAGGCCCTAAAGCCCATAAGCGGACTTTTTGATCATTTTGATATTATATTTATCTCCACGTAATTTCCACAGAGCCGTTTTTCCAGGTGGTTGTGCGGGGTGGGGTGTTGCCTGAAGGTTGTGGCATTTCGGTATAAAACCACAAAGAGCAGACTATCCCGCTTGGCGGAATGTCTGCTCTTTGAGTTTACGTGCTAAGAGGTAATGAAATTACTTCTTGCCGTGAACTTCGTCAGAAACTGTGAGCTTCTTGCGGCCCTTAGCGCGACGCATAGCGAGTACGCGGCGACCATTTTTGGTTGACATACGCTGACGGAAACCGTGCTTGTTGTTTCTCTTTCTGTTGTGTGGTTGGAAAGTTCTTTTCATGACTGAATATCTTTTGTTTTTTATTTCGCTATACTAAATGCGGGTGCAAAATTAAGCATTTTTTTGATTATAGCAATCTTTCGGCCCTAAAAAATCGTTATTTTTCGAAAAAAATTGCTTTTTGAGCACCTTTTAGGCTTTTCTATTCCTTAAAATTGAATATTTTTAATAACTTTGCACTCGTTTTGAGACTGACAGACAAAAATTTCAACATTATCTAATAATAATATGATTAAATCACAGGACATTAAAAAGGGTACATGCATCCGTATGGACGGCAAGCTGTACTTCTGCATCGACTTCCTGCACGTTAAGCCAGGAAAAGGTAACACTATCATGCGTACCACATTGAAGGATGTGGTCAGCGGTAACGTACTTGAGCGCCGTTTCAACATCGGTGAGGCTCTGGAGGATGTACGCGTTGAGCGTCGCCCATTCCAGTATAGCTATGCCGAGGGCAACGACCTCCACTTCCTCAATCAGGAGACTTGGGACGACGTGGTTATTGCCAAGGACATGATCACAGGTGTGGCCTTTATGAAGGAAGAAGACATCGTGGAGGTGGTTAGCGACGCTGACACCAACACTATCCTCTATGCAGAAATGCCAGTTAAGACTGTGCTCAAGATTACTTACACCGAGCCAGGCGAAAAGGGCAATACCGCTACCAACGCTACCAAGCCAGCTACCGTTGAGACAGGTGCAGAAATCCGCGTGCCTCTCTTTATCAACGAGGGCGAGCTCGTAGAGGTTGACACACGCGACGGTTCTTACGTTAACCGCGCAAAGTAAATATTTGCTGGCGCAAAACGCTTTTACAGCATACTGTTGCAGAGCAGGCAGAATGTCTTTTGGGCATGCTGCCTGCTCTTATTTTTGGGCGAAATGGCAAATAAATGTGAAATAATGGCACTTCGCTCTATTATTAGTGGCATTAGTCAACGTCATTTGAAAAAAAAATATTACCTTTGCCTACATATTATATATATAAATATACGCACGCAAAATGAGATTAGACGGACGACGCGAAAGCAGCAATGTAGATGACCGCCGCGGCATGAGCCGAGGCAAAATGGCCGGCGTGGGTGGAATAGGCGCCGTAGTAGTGGTGGCTATAATCACCCTGCTGATGGGTGGCAACCTGGGCGATGTGATTCAGAATGTAGGCACGAGCGAACTGGGCGAGATGACTCAGTCGGCACAGCCGCGCCAATTCTCGCCCGAGGAGGAAGAACTCGCTAAGTTCTCGCGCCAGATTCTGGCCGGCACGGAGGATGTCTGGGCGCAGGAGTTCAAGAAAATGGGCAAGACCTACATCCCGCCCAAGATGGTGCTTTATACCGGTTCGGTGCAGACGAGCTGCGGCAATGGCAGCGCCAGCATGGGCCCATTCTACTGCTCTGGCGACCAGAGCGTCTATATCGACCTGTCGTTCTTTACGCAGATGAAGCGACAGCTTGGCGCCGACGGCGATTTTGCCTACGCCTATGTCATAGCCCACGAGGTTGGCCACCACGTTCAGTATTTGCTGGGCACACTCGACGAAGCCCATAATCAGATGGCGATGTCCAGCAAGGCCGAAGCCAATCAGATAAGCGTGCGCCTGGAGCTGCAGGCCGATTTCTACGCCGGCGTGTGGGCTTATCACGACAACAAGATGTTTTCGTCGCTTGAGGACGGCGATTTAGAGGAAGCCCTCAACTGTGCGCAGGTCATCGGCGACAATTATCTGCAAGAAAATTCGCAGGGATACTCGCAGCCCGAGACATTTACTCACGGCACCTCGGCCCAAAGAATGCGCTGGCTTAAGCGGGGAATTACCACAGGCGACGTGCGCCAGGGCACAACCTTCCAAATGAGGTACAGCGACTTGTAATCTTCGCATATTATGACACCGCAGTCTGACAAAAATATATCTTCAACCAATAAGGTTTCAAAGAAAAAGAACAATATGAATAAAGGAAATAAATTCCCTCTTTGGATAAACGTGGGAGTGATGGTGCTGGTTGTTGTGGTGGTAGGAGTAATTGCCTATATCTGCACAATACAATACACCCGCCACGGCGAGGAGGTGACTGTGCCGGATTTGCGCGGCCTTACCGTGCAGCAGGCTTTTGACAAGCTTGAGGCACTTGGCCTTGAGGCCGACGTGCGAGACTCTGTCTATAGCAAGGAACTCGCTCCGGGCCTGGTATGGGGCCAGTCTATAAGCGCCAACAGCCATGTGAAAGTGGGCCGACTCATTGCCCTTACTATCAACACAAACGACACTCCGACCCTTTTGCTGCCCGATGTGGCTGACAACAGCTCTTATGAAGAAGCCGCCGCCCTGCTCAAGTCGATGGGCTTCACCCTTAATCCGCCACAGCGCATTGACGGCAACAAAGACTGGGTTTACAGCGTGAAATATCAAGGCCGCAATGTGGCCGCCGGCACTCGCATCAGGATAAACGAGCCAATCACATTGGTAGTAGGCAACGGCATGATGCCCGAGGAGACCGAGCCAGTGCAGCACCACGTTGATTCGCTCAGTTATGGCGAGGATATTATCGAGATTGTCTGATTTGTAAATACAATGCGAGCCATGCAAGACGATAAGCGCAGTTTGCCCGAAGCCAATGCCGATATCCAGGCGGCCATAGGCGCCGAAGAGCCCGAAGAGAGCAATCTCCTCTACGAGCATTTCCGAGTGGTGGCCGACAAGGGGCAGAGTCTGCTCAGGGTAGATAAGTTTCTGCTTGTGCACTTGCAGGACACCTCTCGCAATCGCATCCAAAAGGCAGCGCAGGCTGGCTTTATCCACGTCAACAACAAGCCCGTCAAGAGCAACTACAAGGTCAAGCCGTTCGACGTGGTGAGCGTGATGCTCGACCGCCCTCGCTATGAGACAACCATCGAGCCAGAGGACATTCCGCTCGACGTGGTTTATGAAGATGAGCACCTTATGGTGGTCAATAAACCCGCAGGTCTGGTGGTGCATCCCGGTTGCGGCAACTCCACCGGCACTCTGGTTAATGCTTTGGCCTGGCATCTGAAGGACAATCCCGCATTTGACGCCAACGACCCCGAGGTGGGCCTCGTGCATCGCATCGACAAAGACACTTCGGGCCTGCTTGTGATAGCCAAGACGCCACAAGCAAAGACTAAACTCGGCTTGCAGTTTTTCAACAAGACAACTTCGCGCCTTTACAACGCCTTGGTCTGGGGCGACTTCGACCAGATGGAAGGCCGTATTGAGGGCAATATCGGTCGCGACCCAAAGGACCGTCTTCGCATGGCGGTGTTTGATCCGCAGTCCGAAATTGGCAAAAGCGCCGTCACCCATTGGCGAGTGCTGCGCCGCTATGGCTATGCCACCCTCGTGGAGTGCCGCCTTGAGACCGGCCGCACTCATCAAATCCGCGCTCATATGAAGCACATTGGCCATCCGCTCTTTTCCGACGAGCGCTATGGCGGCAGCCAGATACTGCGCGGCACTACCCAAAGCTCTTATACTCAGTTTGTAAACAGGTGTTTTGAGGCTTGTCCGCGCCAGGCGCTGCATGCCAAGACGCTTGGTTTTCAGCATCCCGCCACTGGCGAGCAGATGCACTTTGATTCCCCCTGGGCCGCCGACTTTCAGCAGTTGATAGACCTGTGGGAGGATTTTGTGAAACAGTGAAACAACGAAGAATAAAGGTTCTTACCATATTATAAAGACATTCTAAAAAAAGCAATAATGAAAAGAACAATCGCAATTGTAGCCGGAGGTGACAGTTCCGAGCACGATGTGTCGCTGCGCAGCGCGCAAGGCATCTATTCCTTTATTGACAAAGACAGATACGACTGCTATATAATTGAAATATCGGGTCTTAAGTGGGAGGCAGTCCTCGACGACGGCAGCCGCACCGTGGTTGACCGCAATGACTTCTCCTTTGAGACAGCCGCAGGCCGCATCGTCCCCGATTTTGCCTATATCACAATCCACGGCACGCCGGGCGAAAACGGAATCCTGCAGGGCTATTTCGATCTCATCAAGATGCCATATTCCACCAGCGGCGTGCTTGTAGAAGCCCTTACCTTTAATAAATTTACTCTCAACAACTATCTCCGCTCATGGGGCATCAAGGTGGCCGAAAGCATCATGATCCGCAATGGCCAGGAGGCGCGCTTTACAGACGACGAGATTATCGACCGCCTCGGCCTGCCGTGCTTTGTCAAGCCCAACGACGACGGCAGTAGTTTCGGCGTTTCCAAGGTAAAGACCAAGGAAGAATTGCGCCCTGCGCTCGAAATCGCTTTTCAGGAGTCTGACGAGGTTATGATAGAGTCGTTCCTCGCCGGCACCGAGGTCACTTGCGGCTGCTATAAGACCAAGTCGGCGAGCCATGTGTTCCCTATCACAGAAGTTGTGACCTCGCAGGAATTCTTTGACTACGATGCCAAATACAACGGCAAGGTAGAGGAAATCACTCCGGCCCGCATTGCTCCCCAGACCGCCGAGCGCATCAGTCAGCTCACCTCTGCCATCTACGATATCCTCGGTTGCAAGGGCATTATTCGCATCGACTATATCCTTAGCGGCGAAAAGGGCAACGAGACCATCAACATGCTTGAGGTTAACACCACTCCGGGCATGACTGCCACCAGTTTTATTCCGCAGCAAATCCGTGCAGCCGGCATGCAGCCGGGCGATGTGATTGCCGACATCGTGGAGGATGCGTTCAAATAGCGAAGATTTAACAGATTATTAACATTAATTGTCTTTGACATTTCAAAAATTATCGCTTATTTTGCAAGCGAAAATATAATTAATACGAATCTCATTATGATTATCCCATCAGAATTTGACGACATTCGTCCTTACACCGCCGAGGAATTGCCTGCGGTGCTCGATGAACTCTTGCAAGATCAGAATTTCCAGAACGTGTTGAAAACAGTGATGCCCGACGTCCCTTTTGAGGGCGTTGTAGCCATGGCCAAGGCCTGCAAGACTCCACTGGACTTCCAAAAAACGTTCTGCTACCCATTCCTTGTGGGCATCGAGAAGAAGTGTACCAAGGGTGTGACCATGGACGCGTCTGCCGTTGACAAAAACAAGAATTATACCTTCATCAGCAATCACCGCGACATCGTCTTGGACTCAGCATTCCTGAGCAAACTGTTGATAGACAACCAGTTTGAGACCACTTGCGAGATAGCAATCGGCGATAACCTGCTCATCTATCCATGGATTGAGAAGCTGGTTAGAGTAAACAAATCCTTTATCGTACACCGCGGCCTCACCATTCGCCAGCAGCTGAGCTCCAGCATACAGATCAGCCGCTACATGCACTTTGCCGTGCAGGAAAAGAAGGAGAATATCTGGATTGCACAGCGCCAGGGCCGTGCCAAGGATTCAAACGACATCACCCAGCGCAGCATCATCAAGATGTTTGGCATG
>JAZUHM010000204.1:0-1915 GCA_045641725.1 Bacteroidaceae bacterium
CACACCGGTGTGAACGATTGTTCACAGCGCTATGAACAATTGTTCACAGCGCTGTGAACGGAAATTAAGTCGCATCTTGATTTTTTAAGCACGAGAAAATAATTTCTTATCGCGCACAAAACAGTCGGCCACGCACCGCCAGTTTGCAATTAGTGTCCCCGCCCTTATATAATATAATAAGGTAGGGCCAGCTTTGCGATTCACGCCTATTTCATTTGTACTGGCCGAAAATTCTCGTCCGCAAACACAAAAAACATCGCATTCATATTCAAAACCCACAAAGTCGCGATGCAAAACTGAATAAACTTTCACTTTTCAAAATCTCCGTGCGGCAACAAATTTTACCTCGCAATCCACCACAATTTTAACATTTTCACAATAAAAATTCTACAATGTTTAAATTTTTATGCTTTTTACAGAAAAAAGTGTCACTACATTATATAATATATAAATAAGAATTATTAACTTTGCGGGGAAAACATGGCATTTCAAGACCAATTGCCAAAGAAGCAACAAGTCTGAATATCCACTTTTCAAACAAAAGACGTTTCACAAGAACTTAACAAATTTAATAAACATTATAATTATTATGGCACAGAAGTACAATTTTAATGCCGGCCCTTGCGTATTGCCAAAAGAGGCCGTAGAATCAACAATTGAGGCTATCCGCGATTTTGATGGCACAGGTATCGGTTTGCTCGAAATCTCTCACCGCACACCAGGCTGGGAGCGCGTAATGAGCGAAACACGCCAACTCTGGCGCGACTTGCTCAACATCCCAGAGGAATATGAGGTACTCTTCCTCGGCGGCGGCGCAAGCACACAGTTCTTCACACTCCCTGCCAACCTCCTCAACAAGAAGGCTGCCTACCTCCAGACAGGCGTATGGGCAAAGAAGGCCGCTAAGGAAGCAAAGAACTTTGGCGAAGTAGAAATCGTGGCTTCTTCAGAAGACAAGACCTACACCTACATCCCAAAAGACTATACCATCCCAACAGATGCCGACTACTTCCACATCACTACCAACAACACCATCTATGGTACTGAAATCAAGTACGACATGGACTGCCCAGTTACACTCGTGGCAGATATGTCTTCCGACATCATGAGCCGCCCAGTTGACGTTAAGAAGTACGGCATCATCTATGGCGGTGCACAGAAAAACGTAGGCCCTGCCGGCGTTACCTTCGTGATTGTTCGCAAAGACCTCCTCGGCAAAATCACCGACCGCACCTACATGAACCCACTCCCAACAATGGTTGACTACCGCACCCACGCAGCAGCCGAGGCTAAGAACATCTCACAGTTCAACACACCGCCAGTACTCGCAATCTACACCATGCACGAGACCCTCAAGTGGGTTAAATCCGTAGGCGGTGTAGAGGAAATGCAGCGCCGCAACCAGAAAAAGGCAGACACACTCTACGCCGAGATCGACCGCAACAAGCTCTTCGTCGGCACAACCGAAAAAGAAGACCGCTCGCTGATGAACGTATGCTTCGTAATGGCTCCAGGCTACGAAGACCTCGAAAAGGAATTCATGGCATTCGCCACCGAAAAAGGCATGGTCGGCATCAAGGGCCACCGTTCGGTAGGCGGTTTCCGCGCCTCCCTCTACAATGCCTGCCCACAGGAAGCCGTTGACGCCCTCGTGGCCTGCATGCAGGAGTTTGAAAAATTGCATTAAGCAATATTTAGAGAACAGATTCTCTATTCACTATTAGATTATTTTTATTATGAAAGTTTTAGTCGCAACAGAAAAGCCTTTTGCACCAGTGGCTGTGCAGGGCATTAAGGAAGTTGTAGAAGCTGCAGGCTACGAGCTCGCGCTTCTTGAGAAATACACAGAAAAGGCTCAGCTCCTCGAAGCCGTGGCTGATGCCGACGCGCTGATCATCCGCAGCGACAAGGTTGA
>JAZUHM010000205.1:0-2944 GCA_045641725.1 Bacteroidaceae bacterium
CACACCGCTGTGAACGATTGTTCACAGCGCTATGAACGTTCGTTCACAGCGCTGTGAACAGAAATTAGCGCGCACTTAGATTTTTCAAGAGCGCAATCAGAGTTTTTCCGAGCGCTATTTGTCAGGGAATTTTGACCCACCGGCAGCCGCCAGACGAGGCGATTTATCACGATTTCAAGAAAAAACTGCACCACGGCACGATTTTTAGCCACAGGCGCACAGCGATGTCACACTTTTTCTATAAATTTGCAAATAAGCACAATGTGCCACCTTATTAAAAACAAGAATTATGCTTCCCTTCCAACGCGAATGCTACATAATGGCAAAACCCGTGAGCGCGGCGTGCAATCTGGCATGCCACTACTGCTACTATCTCGAGAAGGCCAACCTCTACCAACACGAACCGACTAACCTCATGAGCGACCAGATGCTCGAGGAGTTCACACGCCAGTATATCGAGATGCAAACCACTGACCATGTGCTCTTTACATGGCACGGCGGCGAGGCACTGATGCGCCCAATCGAGTTTTACGAGAAGGCTCTGGCGCTGCAACAGAAATATGCGGGCGGCAAGCACATAGACAACTGCATTCAGACCAACGGCACCTTGCTCACGCCCGAGTGGTGCAAGTTCTTCCACCGCAACCACTGGCTGGTAGGTCTCTCGATCGACGGTCCACAAGAGGCGCACGATGCCTACCGCAAGAACCGCCATGGCCGGCCCTCGTTTCAGCGCGTGATGGAGGGCATACGCATGCTGCAACTCTACGAAGTGGAGTGGAACGCACTGGCCGTGGTGAACAACATCAACGTCAAGAAACCCAAGGAGTTCTACATTTTTTTTAAACAGATAAAATGCCCCTACATACAGTTTACGCCCATAGTTGAGCGAATCGTGCTACACAACGACGGGCGCCACCTGGCCACCCCCGACGACCAGGCTCTCTATATGGCGCCGTTCAGCGTGACCCCGCAGGAATGGGGCGACTTTTGCTGCGCCGTGTTTGACGAATGGGTTCGCCACGACGTAGGCGAGGTGTTTGTGCAACTGTTTGACGCCACGCTGGCCAACTGGCTCGGCATGACGCCCGGCGTTTGCTCGCTGGCGCCCGAATGCGGCCACGCCGGCATCATCGAGGCCAACGGCGACGTATATAGCTGCGACCACTTTGTGTTTCCCGAATACAAACTGGGCAACATACACCGCAATACCCTGCTGGAGATGATGTACGGCAAACAGCAGTCGCAGTTCTCCGCACGCAAGCGGCTGGCCCTGCCATCGCAGTGCCGAGAGTGCAAATGGCAGTTTGCCTGTCACGGCGAATGCCCCAAAAACCGCTTCTGCACCACCGCCAATGGCGAGCCTGGCCTCAATTATCTCTGCGCCGGCTACCGCAAGTTCTTCGAACACGTGGCTCCGCAGATGCAAATCATGGCAAAACTCTACCAAGAGGGCCGTCCGTGCTCAGATATCATGCAGATGATGTAGCCAAATGCCGCCCAAAACAGCATTTGTTGCCGCAAAAGCGCAAAACGCGCCCGCGCATGTACATTATTATAAATTATTTTAGTAATTTTGCAGGCAATAAACAAAAACAACACATAAGATATGCTTACTATCAATCAAATTACCGACAATAAAGAAGCTGTAATCCGCGGCTTGGAGAAGAAGCACTTTAAAAACGCAGCCGAAACTATCGACCAGGTGCTCGCCACTAACGATAAGCGCAAGGCTTGTCAGACTCAGCTCGACGACAACCTCGCCCAGCAAAACAAAATTGCCAAAAGCATCGGCCTCCTGATGCGCGAAGGCAAAAAAGAAGAGGCAGAAACTGCCAAGGCACAGGTGGCAGCACTCAAGGAAAGCTCAAAAAACCTGCAAGACCAAAAGGCACAGGCAGAAGAAGAGCTGCTCCAGCTGCTTTACACCATACCTAATCTGCCCTACGACGAAGTTCCCGAAGGCAAGACCGCTGAAGACAACGTTGTTGTCAAGACCGGCGGCACCAACACCGCACTCCCCGAGAATGCACTGCCCCACTGGGAACTTGCAAAGAAATATAACCTCATCGATTTCGACCTCGGCGTAAAGATTGCCGGAGCCGGATTCCCTCTCTACATCGGCTGGGGCGCCCGTCTGCAGCGCGCTCTCATCAACTTCTTCCTCGATCAGGCTCGCGAGGCCGGCTACACCGAGATTATCCCACCTACCGTGGTTAATCAGGCCAGCGGCTACGGCACAGGCCAGCTCCCTGACAAGGAAGGCCAGATGTATCACTGCGAAATCGACGACCTCTATCTTATTCCCACAGCCGAAGTGCCTGTGACCAACATCTATCGCGACGTAATCCTCGACGAAAAGGATCTGCCCATCAAGAATTGCGCCTACACCGAATGCTTCCGCCGCGAAGCCGGCAGCTACGGCAAGGACGTGAGAGGCCTCAACCGCCTTCACGAATTCTCTAAGATAGAAATCGTGCGCATCGACACTCCCGAGCACTCAAAGGAAAGCCACAAGGAGATGCTCGACCATGTAGAAGGCCTTTTGCAGAAGTTGGAACTCCCATATCGCATCCTGCTCCTCTGCGGCGGCGACATGAGTTTCACTTCCTCCATCTGCTACGACTTCGAGGTTTATTCAGAAGCACAGCAGCGCTGGCTTGAGGTAAGTTCGGTTTCAAACTTCGACACCTACCAGGCCAATCGTCTGAAATGCCGCTACCGCAAAGACGGCAAAAAGACCACATTGTGCCACACCCTCAACGGTAGTGCGATGGCCCTCCCCCGCATCGTGGCCGCCCTACTCGAAAACAACCAGACCCCCGAAGGCATCCGCATCCCCAAAGCCCTCCAGCCATACATGGGCACTGATATAATCAAGTAACCCCTGCGCCAATTGCCGCGCCGCAACCGCGCAAATTGCATACAAAATCCCCAGACCTTG
>JAZUHM010000206.1:0-3022 GCA_045641725.1 Bacteroidaceae bacterium
CGCCGTATATCGCACCTTTGCCGCCAGCGACGAGCGCGAACCCGCCATCAAAGTGCTGGTGTCTGTGGCCAAAAAGCGCCTGCACCACGCCGTGGACCGCAATCGCGCCAAACGACAGATACGCGAGGCCTACCGACTGCAGCATCAGGCCCTCTCGCAGTCACTGCAAGCCAAAGGACTGCGCATGAACATCGCATTTGTGTGGCTCAGCAACGAGCCTGTGAATACCCAGCGCATATTTGAGGCAATGAAAAGCATTCTCGCCGGCATAGAACAGCGAATAAACGCCTCCGAGAAGCGCCCTGCGACCCTAGAAAAATGCCCTGCGACCTCCGAGAACCGCTCGGCAGCCGCCAAACCATGTGCGGATGAAGAATAGCCTCGCTTACCCAAAGACTCAACACAAAATCCCCACGCCTTATGTTCCACAAAATCGGCCGTTTCTTGGCATGGCTGCTGATATTGCCCATCAGATTCTATCAGCGCTGCATTTCGCCTTTCACCCCGCCGTGCTGCCGATTCACCCCCACATGCTCGCAATATGCCGTTGAGGCCTTGCGCAAACACGGCCCGCTGAAAGGTCTGTGGCTCGCCATGCGCCGCATACTGCGCTGCCACCCGTGGGGAGGCAGCGGCTACGATCCTGTGCCATAAAGCCAATAAAATCACGATCTGAGCCAGCAATAGCTTGAGAAGCACGCGTTTCTCAAGCTATTACTGTATATATGATATAAGCCACATAACTTGTGAACAAGACAACGCCCTCCCATCTCTCGAGGGTGCGCTTGGTGAACATAAACAGCCAGAGTATCAGCGCCAGACTGCCCATAATGATGTAGTCGCTGAGGAATCCCTGGTCGCTGCCCTCAATGGGGCAAATGGCAGCGCTCACTCCGATGCCGCAGAAGATGTTAAACGTCACCGAACCTATGATATTGCCGACCGCCATGTCGTCCTGACCTTTGCGGGCGGCCATTATCGACGCAAACAACTCAGGCAAACTGGTGCCGACGGCCACTATCGTGAGGCCGATGACACGTTCGCTCACGCCGAGACCCTTGGCGATCTGCGTAGCGCCTTCTATCAGAATATTTGCGCCGACTACCAGCATGGCAAAGGCCAGAAGCACGAGCAGAATGGCCTTCCACAGCGCCATCGGCGCGGGGCTATTTTCCTCGATGGAATCTTGCTTTTTTGAAATTCTGCGCGAACGAATCACCTCCCACGCCACAAAACTAACGAGTATCAGCACGCCGCAAATTCCGGCCAAGCGGCCAATGGTGCCGCTCATGCCTACGGCCACCATCAGCAGGCAGGCTAAAATCATCATCGGCACCTCAACCCTGAGCGTAAAGGGCTTGGAAACGCACGGCACGATAATGGCCGTAGCACCGAGGATTAGCGCGATATTGGCGATATTTGAGCCCACCACATTGCCTATGCTGATGCCCGGACTGCCCGCCAGCGCCGCCTGGGCGCTCACAAACAACTCGGGCGCCGAGGTGCCGAAGCCAATCACCGTGAGACCTATCACCATCGTGCTGAGACGAGCCTTGCGGGCTATGCTGACCGAGCCGTCAACCAGCCAGTCGCCGCCTTTTACGAGCAGTGCAAAACCGCCGAGTATTAACAATATGCTGATAATGTATGACATTGTGAGAAATTTTAGTGTCTTCTAATCAAAACTTTACGAGCTTAAAACCCTAAACCGGAAAAAAGAGATAGCAAATCAAGATGGCAGCAATTATGCCTATCAGATCGGCCAACAGACCGCAGACCACGGCGTGGCGTGTCTTGCTTATTCCAACCGAGCCGAAGTACACGGCCAGAATGTAGAACGTGGTGTCGGTGCTGCCCTGGAAGATGCAGCTCAGGCGGCCCACAAACGAGTCGGCGCCGTAGGTGGTCATGGCATCTACCATCATGCCACGGGCACCGCTGCCCGAGAGGGGCTTCATGATAGCCGTAGGCAATGCAGCAACCCAGTCGGAGGCCACGCCCAATTGCTCAAAGCACCACTGCAGGCCCTGAATCAGCCAGTCCATTGCGCCCGAGGCCCTGAACACGCCTATACCTACCAGCATCGCCACCAGATATGGGATGATGCGCACGGCAGTGGTAAAACCCTCCTTGGCACCCTCCACAAAGGCGTCATATACATTCACGCGCTTCAGCACGCCCGACATTATAAACAGCAGTATGATGGCCAGCAGCAGCACATTGGCCACATTGCTTGCCACCACTCCCATCAGGTCGGAGTCCATCTTGGAAAATCCCCATATTATCAGTGCCACTGCCACGCAGGCACCGCCCAGCGTAGAAAGCAGCACAGGTTTAAACAGATTGATTTTCTGATAGATAGACGTCACTATCACACCGCCCAGTGTGGCCGCAAAGGTGGCCAGCAGTATGGGCAGAAACACATCGGTGGGCTGAGCCGCACCCTGCTGCGCACGATAAACCAGTATCGAGATCGGCACTATGGTCAGTCCGCTGGTGTTGAGCACCAGAAACATAATCATCGGATTGGTGGCCGTATCCTTCTTGGGATTAAGGCTCTGCAGCCCCTCCATCGTCTTGAGGCCCAGCGGCGTGGCGGCATTGTCGAGGCCCAGCATGTTGGCCGAGATGTTCATAAACATATTGCCAAACACCGGGTGGTTCTTAGGAATGTCCGGAAACAGCTTACACATCACGGGACTCAGCAACTTGGCCACACCGTTGACCAATCCACCCTTTTCGCCCACCTTCATTATACCCAGCCACAGCGACAGCACGCCGGTCAGGCCCAGGCTCAACTCAAAGGCAGTCTTGGCCGTGTCAAACGTCGAGTCCATAATCGACGGAAATATCTCTACGTCGCCAAAACAACACAACTTGACCAAGCCTATCACAAAGGCTACCAGACATTGGCGCGGCCTGAATTCCTGCTCTTTGCTGGAGCCTGTTGTGCGGCTATACTCTTTGACAAAAGAACAGAAATATCTGGATTTCGCAGCTTATATTGTCGGGTGCGGCGGCA
>JAZUHM010000207.1:0-2382 GCA_045641725.1 Bacteroidaceae bacterium
CAACTCTTACCTCCTTATCTCCTAACTCCTTACCTCCTTATTTCCTCACCTCCTCACCTCCTATCTCCTAAAAATGACCACCCAGGAAGTTAAACTGATGCTTCGCGCCGTGATGAACGGGCCGCTCTCGCAGTCTTTGCGCGAGAAGGGCCTGAAGTACCGCATTATCTTCGGCGTAGAGTGGCCGCGCCTGTTGACTCTGGCCCAAGAGATTGGCAAAGACCACCAGCTGGCGCAGGATTTGTGGAAAGAGGACATTCGCGAGTGCCGTTTGCTGGCAGGATTGGTGCAGCCCGTAGAGACTTTCTACCCCGATATTGCCGATATCTGGCTCGAGTCGATGCACTATCCCGAGGAGGCGCAATATACGGTGCTGTCGCTATTTCAGCATCTGCCTTATGCGTCGGAGAAGGCCTTTGCGTGGATTGCAGACGACAGGACGATGCATCAGTATTGCGGCTTTATGCTCTTGTCGCGCCTCTTTATGCAGGGCAACCCGCTGATGCGCCAATCGGAGTACGAGTATCTTGACCAGGCTGCCGCAGCGCTGCGCAGCAATGACCTCTTTGTGAAGAAGGCTGCCTACGATTCTTTGCTAAAGTACTCTTTCACGGGAACGGAGCAGGAGGCATTGGTCAACAAGGTGCTCAAACCTTTTGAGGAGCAGGATTAAAGAAACTGATACAACCAACATAGAAACATAAAACTTAAAAATAAAAATCATGACAAAAGGAAAAGTTGATGCTCTCTTAGGCATCGTTTTTGGCGACGAGGGTAAAGGAAAAGTCGTTGACTACTTTACCCCGCAGTATGACGTGGTAGCCCGCTTTGCTGGCGGTCCAAATGCTGGCCACACCATTATCTTTGACGGCAAGAAGTTTGTGCTTCGTTCAATCCCCTCGGGTATTTTCGACGAGGGCAAGATCAATATCATCGGCAACGGCTGTGTGCTCGCTCCCGACCTCTTTATGGCAGAGGCAAAGGAGCTTGAGACTGCTGGCTACGAGCTGAAGGAGCGTCTCCACATCTCTAAGCGCGCTCACCTCATCCTGCCTACTCACCGTGCCCTCGACCGTGCCTACGAGACCCTCAAGGGCAAAAACAAGATCGGCACCACAGGCAAGGGCATCGGCCCTACCTATAGCGACAAGGCTGCCCGCACCGGCCTCCGCGTGGGTGACATCCTCGAGGGCTTTGATGAGAAATATGCAGCCCTCAAGGCTCGCCACGAGCGCATTCTCCAGGATCTCGGCTACGAGTATGACATTGCTGAGGAGGAGAAGCTCTGGCTCGAGGGCGTAGAATATATGCGCGGCTTCCAGCTCACCGACTCTGAGAACGAGCTCAACCAGTATCTCAAGGAGGGCAAAAGCGTTTTGGCCGAGGGCGCCCAGGGTACAATGCTCGATATCGACCACGGCACCTATCCTATGGTTTCCTCGTCGTCAACTACCACCGGCGGCGTGTGCACCGGCCTTGGCATTGCGCCTAATAAGATTGGCGACGTGTTTGGTATTTTCAAGGCTTACAGCACTCGCGTGGGCTCTGGCCCGTTCCCAGTGGAGTTGTTTGACGCCACCGGCGACCGCATCCGCGAGATTGGCCACGAGTATGGCGCTGTTACAGGCCGCAACCGCCGTTGTGGCTGGCTGGACCTCGTGTCATTGAAATATGCTGTCGAGGTTAACGGCGTGACTCAGCTCATTATGATGAAGAGTGACGTGCTCGACGAGTTTGCCACCATCAAGGTTTGCACCGCCTACACCAAGAATGGCGAGACCCTCACCAATGTGCCTTACGACCTCAACGGCTGCGAGGCAGTTTACGAGGAATTGCCAGGCTGGCAGACCGATCTCACCCAGATGAAGGCCGAAAGCGAGTTCCCGCAGGCCCTCAAGGACTATATTAAGTACATTGAAGATTACATTGGCTTGCCAATCACCATCGTATCAGTGGGCCCAGATCGCGACGCAACCATCGTAAGAGCATAATACCTTATTATATTATATATAGGGCATGAAATAGCGGCTTGAAGCATCAGGCCGATTGCCAACGGCGAGAGTCTTTTTGCTAAAGATTCTCGCCGTTATTTTCTTGGCTCGGCTGCTTGCGGAAAAATGGAACGTTTTAGGTGAAAATAGGAATGTTTATAACTTTAAGGCGTGAAAAACGTGATTATTTGTGCTTAAATTTCCTCGCAATGCGCCGGTTTGTTGTCAATAGCCAGCAATGCAGTTTGCAATTGAGTCTTCTGCTCCCCTGTTTAGGCTACTCTTTGTACACATATATTATATTGTTGCAATGCTTATACCAATGCACCCATTTGAGTCGTCTGCTCCCCTAGGGAGGGGAGCTGTCGCGAAGCGACTGAGGGGTCGATAG
>JAZUHM010000208.1:0-3866 GCA_045641725.1 Bacteroidaceae bacterium
AACCTCGTACTGAGCGAGGAGAAGACCCTGGATAGCGCCCATCAGTGAGCCGCGCTCGCCGGTGAGGTCAGAGGTGGCCTCGCGCTGGAATGTGGTCTCAAAGAGGTAGCCAGAACCGATACCGATACCAAATGCCAATACCTTGTCCTTAGCCTTGCCTGAAGCGTCCTGATATACTGCGTATGAAGAGTTGAGGCCGCGGCCCTCGAGGAACATGGTGCGGAGTGAAGTGCCAGAACCCTTAGGAGCAACCATGATAACGTCGATGTCTGCTGGAGGCACTACGCCTGTGCGGTCGTTCCAGTTGATAGCGAAGCCGTGAGAGAAATAGAGGGTCTTGCCTGGGGTGAGGTAGTCCTTGATCTTAGGCCATACCTGAATCTGAGCAGCGTCAGAGAGGAGCATGCAGACGATGGTACCCTTCTGTGCAGCCTCTTCGAGAGAGAAGAGGGTCTCGCCTGGTACCCAGCCGTCCTCTACTGCCTTGTCGTAGGTCTTGCCCTGGCGCTGGCCAACGATTACGTTGAAACCGTTGTCGCGGAGGTTGCAAGCCTGACCAGGACCCTGTACACCATAACCGAGAACGGCAATGGTCTCGTCCTTCAAAATTTCACGTGCTTTCTCGAGAGAGAATTCTTCTCTTGTGGCAACTTCTTCGATTGTGCCACCAAAATTAATTTGTGCCATAATAAATAAAAGTTATTAGTTATTAGTATTTTAAGTTTTAGTTTTCTTTAAAAGTCACAGCGCACAGGCATGCTGTCTGGCCGCCGTTCTGCACTGCAAAGTGATACTGGCCTGGGGCGGCCTCCTTGCGCAGGATTTCCACCGTTTCGCCGTAGTGGCTCTCGCGGCTGTAGGATATCTCTATGCGGCGTGGGCAGCTCTGCTCAAACACCCACTTGGGAAATGTGTCGAGCACATAGTCTATATACCTTATACTATTAAGGTGGCCGTTTTTGTCGAGGTCTGAATAATAGACCTGGCGTTCGGCCTGTGGCTGCATGTCGTTGGGGCGGATGCGGGCGCCGCGCTCTACGGCGAGAGGGCGCTCGGCATCTACATAGGCATCAAGCTTGTCGCCAAGCACCTCCTTGAGGTCAACGGCCTCGCGGCTCTCTGCGTCTATCAGCGCCCAGATAGTCAGCACGCGGCCATAGACATTGCCGTCGGTGTCGCTTATCTCAAAACAGCGGTCGGTAAAGAAGCGGTAGGCTGCGCGCAGCCATGTGGTGATGCTGCCGTCGTCGCCGGTCTGGGGCATGCGGTCCATCTCTATCACCATGCGCGACAATACCCAGAGGTAAGTGCGGCCGTTGATGCAGAGACGTTCAAATCCGCGATCCTCGGCGTGTTGTGCTGCCGCGCGGAGTATGCGCTTGCCCAGCACATTCCACGCCATGCGGCCTGTGAAGTCCTCGTCAAAGAACTCCATCTTAAAGCTGTATGTGGATGCGGCTGGCAACATGGGCTTTGTGTTATTCTTTTTCCTCCTGCTGGCGCACATCGAGGTACTCGTCGAGCAGCTCGCGTGGGTTCTTGGTCACGGCAATGGCGCCGCAACGAACAAACTGCAGCACGCAGTCCATTGCGGCGAGCTGTTCGTAGATAGAGTCGATGTCCTCGGGCATTCCGGTGATGTTCACGATGCTGTAGGTCTCGTTTACCTCTACGATTTTTGCGCTGTGGATACGGATAATCTTGCTGATCTCGCGGTTGTCAAGCAGTTTGGGAGTGCTGAGCTTGAGCAGCGCCACTTCCTGCACGAAGATTTTGTCCTGGGTGTAGTATTTGGCCTGCAGCACGTCGATTTTCTTCTCTATCTGCTTGGTGATAAGCTGCACGGTCTCCTCTGTGCAGAAGCAGGTGATGGTGTATTTGTGTACGCCTGGGGTGCTGCTTGAGCAAACGTTGAGGCTCTCGATGTTTACCTGGCGGCGGGTGAATACCGCGGTGATCTGATTGAGGATACCTGCGAAGTTCTCCGAGTATGTCATGATGGTGTAGAGTTTTACCCCCTCAGGACAGTTTGAGAAGTTTGCGCCGTCGCACTTGCCACAGGTCTCACACGCGCCGCACTGGCCGCCTTTGTTTTTATATTGCGTCATTGTATTTCGGGATTTCAGATTTATTTAATCTCAAGCATCATCTCATCTACGTTGGCACCCGGAGGGGTCATTGGGAGCACGTTGTCCTCTTCCTTTACAGCGCACTGCATGAGGAATGGGCCGTCGGTCTGGAGCATCTGCTGGATGGCAGCGTCGAGGTCGGCGCGCTCAATCACGGTGCGGGCGGGAATGCCGTAGCCCTCTGCGATTTTCTCGTAGTCGGGGTTGAGCATCGGGGTGAACGAGAAGCGTTTGTTGAAGAACATGTACTGCCACTGGCGCACATTGCCGAGATAGTTATTGTTGAGCAGGATGATCTTGACAGGGGCCTGCTGCTCCATGATAGTGCCGAGCTCCTGAATGGTCATCTGCAGGCCGCCGTCGCCGCAGAACATGCACACCGTGCGCTCTGGAGCGCCAAACGTAGCGCCTATAGCGGCAGGCAGGCCAAAGCCCATGGTGCCGCAGCCGCCGGATGTGAGCACTGAACGGCCCTCGGTGAACTTAAAGTAGCGGCAGCCGAACAGCTGGTTCTGGCCCACGTCGGTAACAAGCACTGCCTTGTTCTCGGTCAGTTCGCTCACGCGGCGAACCACCTCGCCCATGAGCAGCGGGCCCTCGGCTGGGTGAATAGCGGGTTCTATCACCTTCTCAGTCTCCTGCTGCTGGTATGGGTCGAAACTTGCAATCCACTCGCTGTGGTCGGCGGGCTTCACAAGCTTGATTACCTCGGTCAGGGTCTCCTTGCAGTCGCCAAGCACGGCCACATCTGCCTTTACATTCTTGTTTATTTCGGCCGGGTCAATCTCAAAGTGGATTACCTTGGCCTGTTTTGCGTAGGTCTTGAGATTTCCGGTCACGCGGTCGTCAAAGCGCATGCCGATAGCCACGATAAGGTCGCACTGGTTTGTCAGCACGTTGGTGCTATAGCTGCCGTGCATGCCGAGCATTCCTTTGTTGAGGGGGTGGTCGGTGGGCAGTGCGCTCAAGCCGAGCATTGTGCAGCCGGTAGGCATCTGGGCGGTCTCAATCAGTTGGCGGAGCTCCTCGCGGGCATTGCCGAGCTCCACGCCCTGGCCAGCCAGCACGAGTGGCTTCTTAGAGGCGTTGATGAGTGCCGCAGCCTCTGCGATGGCGCTTTTGTCTATTGGGGGACAAGGGCGGTATGAACGGATGAAATCTACCTTCTGGGGCTGATAATCTACCAGCGCGGTCTGTGCGTTTTTAGCGAAGTCGAGCACTACCGGACCGGGGCGGCCGCTGCTTGCAATATAGAAGGCGCGGCTCACAGCCCAGGCGATGTCCTCGGCGCGGCGAATCTGGAAACTCCATTTGGTGATAGGCTGTGTGACGCCAATCACGTCAACCTCCTGAAAGGCGTCGGTGCCAAGGAAGGCTGCGCCCACTTGGCCGCAAATCACTACCATCGGGGTTGAGTCTATCATGGCGTCGGCCACACCGGTGATGGTGTTCATGGCGCCGGGGCCGGAGGTAACGATGGCACATCCCACCTTGCCGCTGACACGGGCGTAGCCTTGGGCAGCATGCACGGCGCCCTGTTCGTGGCGCACGAGGATGTGGTTGAGAGTCTGCTTGTGGTCATACAGTGCATCGTAAACAGGCATAATAGCTCCGCCGGGATATCCAAAAAGCGTGTCGACGCCTTCAAATTCCAAGCTGCGCATCAATGCCTCTGCACCTGTAATCTTTTCTTTCATCATGTCTGTATTTCTTATTCGTCTTTTAATATTCTTACAC
>JAZUHM010000209.1:0-5213 GCA_045641725.1 Bacteroidaceae bacterium
GCGTTGGTATAAGCATTGCAACAATATAATAGATGTGTACAAAGAGTAGCCTAAACAGGGGAGCAGATGGCTCAAATGCGAGCAGTTTTGCAGGCATCCCCTTAACTCCTTAAAAAAAACAAAAAACCCCAGAGAGATTCACATCTGTCCGGGGAAAAAATGTTTTAACCAATTAACCAATGTAAAAAAATATGTATTTTAGTGTTTTTGTCCTTGTTTGTTTTGTCCCTTTTGGAACATGTTGCCGAGGGTTTTGCGCTCAAACTTTTTCTCGGCGATTTTTATTTTTATCAGCTTTGTGGCTGAAACGACCTTGAGGAATTTCTTCTGGTAGTTTTCCTCGATGGTGATTTGTTTCTTGAGCATCTGGTTGGTCTGCTCGAGCATTTCGCGCGCCTCTGATTCGCTCATCTCTTGCTTTTTGGTTTTGCGGTAGAGGTTGAAGATGCTCTCATGCACCTTGCGCTGTTCGTCTTTCATCTGGTGGAAGAGCGGAAAGAACTTCTGCGCTTCAGATGATGTGAGGCCGGCCTCGCGAGTGATGTATGCGTCGCATTGCTGCGCATATTCCTCGGGCGAGAATCGATGCTTGCCGTTGTTGTTTTGTGCCATTGCCAGTGTTGGCGCGATGGCGAGCAGAAGGATGATGATTATTTTGTTGAGCTTTTTCATTCTTTGTAAATTTGTGTTGTGTGGTGTTGTTTCCTTGGTCAGCGTTAAGGTTGTAAGGATTGGCTAGTTTTCATCATCTGTCACGCAGGCGAATATATCGTAGCTGTTGGCCATGATGTAGTTGCATGCGTCGTTGGCATATTCGTATGCCTCCTGCTCTGTCATTTGGTCGTTGTTTTCAGTTTGTGGTGCATTGGCCAGTGCTGCTGCGTTCTGCTCGGTGGTGGCAACGTACGATTTGTAGATGCACACGCCGAAGTAGATTGTGGCCACCATGGCAGCGATATAGACGTAAGGCTTTATCTTTGCGTAGATGTCGCTGTTCCAGAAACTGGTCTTGGCGGCTTGCTGCTTGGTGTTGGTGTCGGCCTCTGCGTTGTTGTCGAGCATAGTGATGTTGTCGCAGGTTGGCTTGTCCTCTGGCAGGGCTGCCATCATGCGGGCGGTGAGGTTGTCAAAGTATCCGTCTGGCACCTTGAACGGCTCTCGCTCAGTGTAGTTATTATTTAGATCTAACTTCTTCATTATGCTGTTCTATTTTGTTAGATAGCTTTAAGTTGAAAAGGTTTAATCGAGATGTTGAAAATATTCTTCAATTTTTTTTACGGCGATGTGGTAGGATGCTTTCAGCGCTCCCTCCGACGTGTTTAGTATCAGGGAAATTTCCTCGTATTTGAGGTTGTCGAAATACTTGAGGGTGAAGACTTGTCGCTGTTTTGGGGGCAGTTGTTCGAGCGCCAGCTGCAGGCGTAGTTCGGTCTCGTCGCCGTCGAAATATGGGTCGCTCTCGAGGGTGTTGGTCAGGTCGTTGTCGGCGTCGTCAAGGGGTTGGGTATCGCGGCGTTGCTGCAAGAAAGCGAGACTCTCGTTGGCGGCGATGCGATAGAGCCACGTTGAGATGCGCGATTCGCCGCGGAATGTGTCGAGGGCGAGCCAGGCTTTGATAAATGTGTTTTGCAGCACGTCGTTGGCGTCGTCGTGAAATGTGACCATGTGGCGAATCTGCCAATACAGCTTTGAGGAGTATTGGCCTACGAGCACTTCAAATGCGGCGCGGCGCGTGGCCGGGGCTTTGAGCTGTTCGATTATTATGGATTCGTTGTCGGTTTTTGGCATGTCAATTGGCGATGACGTCTTATTTGTTAGATGGATTTTTGTCTCGAAAGTTTAATTGCTGCGAGCAAATTATTTTGGCGTAGCGGCGCGGGGCGGTGGTGTTTGTACAAAAAAAGAGCAATCAGGAGTGTGTTCCTAATTGCTCTGGTTTATGTCTGGTGAATAGATTGCGAATTACGAGATTGATACCTTGCGCACAAACTTGCCGATCTTGCAGAGATATACACCCTTGCCGAGGCTGGTTGAGATGGTCTGGTCGTCGGTTTCGATGGTGTAGCTTGTGGCTTTAGTGCCGGTGATGTAGAAAATCACGAGGGTTTGCTTGGCGGCTCCTGTTACGCGAAGATCGTTGCCCGACACGGTGATGTTAATCTCCTGAGCGCTGGGCTGATTCATAGCAATGCCCTCTGGCTCTGTCTCAACCTGCGCAGCTTTTGCTGGGGCGGTCATGAGAGTCATAGCCAGGCCAAATGCCATTATAAGTCCGAAAATGCGTTTCATTTTTGCGTATTCAAGAGTTTATTTGGTGCAAAAGTAAGAAGGATTTTCAAAAAAACCAAGGTTTTACACAATTTTTTGTACTTTTTTGAGTTGTTTAGGCATTTTTGGTGCGTTTTTGGCTTGTTTTCGGTGGGTTTGGCGCTGTTTTTGTTGGGTTTGGGAGTGTTTTTGGCGGGTTTTGGTTTGTTTTTGTTTGGTTTTGGGTTGTTGCGGTGGCCGCTGGGGTTATTTTTGGGTGGTATTGTTTTGCTGCGGCGCGTCTTTTGGATGTTGGGATGTGTCTTTTGGTTGTTGCGGCGTGGTTTTGTTGCCTACTTTCATGAGGGCGAGGCCGATTATTATCCATATAAGTTCTCTCACTCTGGTGATGAGGCCGGTATAAACGCCAAAAGCGCCGCTCAGGGCGAGTGCGCTCACCGACATGGCGAAGCCGCCCTCTCTCGCGCCGAGCTGCATGGGCGAGAAGAAGAAGATATTGCCGAACAACGAGGTGAAAGCCATGATAAGCACGCAGTTGAAGAAATTGACGTCGGGCGTGAGTATCAGCATGATGAAGTAAATTTCGGCCGCAGTGAGTATGCGGGCCGTAAATTCGAAGAGAAACGACATGTAGAAGGTCGAAGCGTGCTTGGAATGGAGTTCGGCAATCTGGCTGTCGATTTGCTGGAGTTTGTCGGCCTTGCTGTCGTAGTAGCGGCGGGCGTATCTGCCGAGCCATGGAATGCGGCCGAGCAGGCGGAACAGTTTGACAATCATGCCATTCTTGTATCCTTGCATAAAGAAGTAGATGGCGGCGGAGCAGAACGCGGCCACGGCACCCAGAAGCGCCCACATGGCGGCGTCGGGGCTATACATTATTATATATAACGCGCATGAGGCGAGCCAGAAGCAGATGTGGCTGAAGATGTGCATCATCACATAGAGGATTACGCTGCTCGACGCACGGCTGCTGCCGATGATGGGGCTGAGTTCCATGATGCGGTAGGGCTCGCCGCCCATCAGGCCGCATGGTGTGGCGTAGTTGAGGGCAAAGCCTGTGATTGTGAGCTTGAATACTCGCCAAAAACCGACGGGCGAAGGGCGCTCGCCGTTGCGGATGATGTAGTACCAGCTCAGAGCGTTGAACAGATAGATTATAATCCAGACTCCCACCACGGCGCCGAACCACCATCCGGCTCTGCGGATGTGGGCCCACAGCTCGGTGTAGTCCATGTCGAACGTGAGCAGCATTATCACGACTGCGATAATGCCGAGCAGGAAGAATATGTTGCGGTATAGTGGCTTCATTGGGCGGGCGGTAGGTGGTGTTCTGCGAAATCGCAGGATGGAGGGGCGGTGTTCTGCGACGTGTCGCAGAATAGAAGGGCGCTCGGGGCGGCTATGGGGCGGCTATGGGGCGGAACGGCGCGGCTACCGAGCGATTGGGCGGCGATGGGGGCTGCTAAATCTGGATTGTGAGGCCTTCTTGGGCGGCGATGGTGTTGGGGAAGGTTTCCTGGGCTTGGCGGAGCAGGAGCGAGGAATCTTTGTAGCTGGCGGAGTAGTGGCCAATCATCAGGCGCTTGGCTTGGGCCTGCAGGGCGATGCTGGCGGCCTGGCCGGCGGTGGAGTGGGCGCGTGCCTTGGCTTTGCATTCGAGGGAATTGTCGTATGTGGCCTCGTGGTAGAGCAGATCGACGTCCTTGATGAGGGGAACGAGCTCTGGCATATACATTGTGTCGGAGCAGTATGCGTAGCTGCGGGGTTTGTCGGGTGGGGTGGTGAGTCGTGAGTTGGGGATTACGCGGCCGTCGGGCATGGTCCAGTCGTGGCCGGCCTTGATATTGTTGAGGTGGCAGGGCGGGATGCCGTAGCAGTCGGTCATTTCGCGGTTGATGTGCGGCAGGCCGGGTTTTTCCTTAAACAGGAAGCCGCAGCACTCTACACGGTGCTTGAGGGGCAGTGTCCACACCTCCATGCTGCGGTCTTGGTAGATGAGGCTGTGGCGGGTGGTGTCGATGGGGTGGAAGACGACGTCGAAATTGAGGTTGTGGCAGAACAACTGGAGCTGGGCTTCGGTAATGGGCTGCAGTTCGGCCTGCGCATAGATATGGATGTTCTTTGTGCGGCCCAGCAGTCCGAAGGTGGATATGAGTCCGGTGAGGCCGAGGCAGTGGTCGCCGTGCAGGTGTGAGATAAACACGTTGCGAATGGCCATAAACTTCTGCTTGCAGGCTCTGAGCTGCAGCTGCGTGCCTTCGCCGCAGTCTATGAGCGAGAGTTTCTCGCGCAGGTTTACTATCTGGGCGGAGGGGTTGTGCACCAGGGTTGGTGTGGCGCTGCCGCATCCTAGTATGGTGACCTCAAATTTCTCCATCTGTGTGTGGTTTGTGGTAAAAATATAGCGGAGAAGAACCGCTCAGATTCTTCTCCGCTGTGTGTTGTTTTATCAGGATTGTAAAATCTGATTACTCTGCGCTGCTCTGCTCTGCGAGCTTAGCCTTGAGCTCTGCGAGTGCGTCGTTGTCAGCGAGCGAGGTAGCTGCTGCCTGGTTCTGTACCTCAGGAGTCTCGTGAGCTGGCTTGCGTGGAGCTGCTGCCTTGCGCTGTTCTGCGCGTTCTGCGCGCTGCTCATCTTCGAATACGCGGCTGTGAGAGAGGATGATGCGACGGGTCTGCTTGTTGAACTCGAGCACCTTGAACTGGAGCTTTTCGTTGAGCTGGGCCTTGGTCTTGTCTTCCTTGATGAGGTGCTTTGGAGTAGCGAAACCGTCGATGCCGTATTCGAGCTGGATTACGTCGCCGTTGTCATGCTCCTCGATGATGGTACCCTCGTGGATTGAGCCAACGGTGAATACTGTCTCGAATACATCCCATGGGTTCTCTTCGGTCTGCTTGTGGCCGAGGCTGAGGCGGCGGCTTTCGGTATCGATTTCGATAACTAC
>JAZUHM010000210.1:0-1520 GCA_045641725.1 Bacteroidaceae bacterium
CCCTTTCTACCATGGCCGTGAGTCAGCAGTTTGAGGGCGAAGAACTGGCAATGAGTCTGCTCAAGCTGGCATTGGTGCTGGTGGTTTGGTTTATTATCGGTGTGTTTCTGGTGCCCACAATCCTGCGCAAAACCCGCCCGCTGATGAGCCGCGAGACACTGCTCGTTGTGTCGCTCGGCCTTTGTTTTATTATGGTTGTGCTGGCCGTGAGCACCGGCTATAGCGCCGCGTTTGGCGCATTTATGATGGGCAGCATCCTGGCCGAGACCATCGAAGCCGAGCAGATCAACGACGTTGTGGCACCGGTGAAAGACCTGTTTGGCGCTATATTCTTTGTGTCGGTCGGCATGCTTGTTGACCCCGCCATCATTGCGCAATACTGGCTGCCGATTATCATACTTATCCTTATTATAATTGTGGGCCAAAGCATTTTCGGCACACTGGGATTCCTACTCTCGGGGCGGCCGCTCAGGGTGGCCGTGCAGTGCGGCTTCTCAATGACGCAGATTGGCGAGTTTGCCTTTATCATCGCCTCGCTCGGCGTGGCTCTGGGCGTGACGGAGTCCTTCCTCTATCCCGTGGTAGTGGCCGTGTCGGTCATCACCACATTCACCACTCCATATATGATCAGGCTGGCTCCGCAGGCCTATGCCCGACTGGAGCGTATCTTGCCCCACAGTCTCACTCAGACTCTCAACAACGACAGCGCCGTCACCTCGGCAAACAGCGAGAGCACCTGGCACCGACTCTCCGGCGCGCTGATCAAGCAGACCGTGACCTATTCTTTTCTATGCGCGGCGATACTCGCACTGAGCCTCTCATCGTTCTTGCCTTTGTGCCAAAACATTCTAGGCCATTGGCCTGGCAACGTGGTGTGCGGCATTATCACCTTTCTCGTGATGTCGCTCTTCCTGCGAGCCATCGTGATGCGCAAGAATCACAGCGACGACTTCCGCACCCTTTGGCGCGAGAAGATTTACAACCGTTTCCCGCTGATTTTCACCATCTTGGTGCGGTATGTTATTGCCACTGCGTTCACGTTTTACCTCATCAATTACCTGTCGCCATATTCCTCGCTCCTGCATTGGTGCGTGGCGTTTGTGCTGGTGGGCTGCACGCTGTTTTCCAAGCGCATCAAGATGAGCAGCAAGACCCTGGAGGACCTTTTTCTGCACAACCTGCAGAGCCGCGAGATACACGCCCAGCGCTCTGGCAAAGCCGCCCCTACCTACGCCAGCCAGCTGCGCTCTCACGATGTAAACCTGGCCATTGTGCAACTGCCCATGAACAGCACCCTCGCCGGCAAAGCGCTGCGCGAGATTGACCTGTCTAAGAAAGCCGGCGTGATGATTGCGTCTATCGTGAGGAGCGGACAGCGCATCCACATCCCGGGCGGCGACACCGTGCTCTTTCCCGGCGACAGAATCCAGATTATCGGCAGCGACCAGAACATCAAAGCCTTTAGCGAAAAGGTTGCCACCGACGTACACAAGACCATTGTGATGGTAGAAGAAAACGAC
>JAZUHM010000211.1:0-8569 GCA_045641725.1 Bacteroidaceae bacterium
ACACGTAGTCTGTAGAGATATGTATGATGCCGGCGCCGCGATCTGCAGCGGCTTTAGCCAGTAGGCCTGGTGCTTCGGCGTTGAGTCTGTGGGCAAGCTGTATGTCGCTCTCTGCCTTGTCAACGGCGGTATAGGCGGCGCAGTTGATTATGAGGTCGGTCTGCAGGGCATCTACCATTGTGCTGATGGCTGCGGCATCGGTAATGTCGAGCTCCTGCACATCAGTAAACGTAAAGGTGTGCTGTGGATATTGAGCGGCTATGTCGCGCAGTGAATTGCCGAGCTGGCCGTTGGCTCCTGTGACGAGTATATTCATGGCGGCGTGTTTTTCTTGTTATAAATCGAGTGGCTCGATAAGGTTTTTGTGGTAGTAGTCGCTCAGCATTGCTATAAAAGTTGATATCTTGCCAAGGGCTTGCTGGGTCTCCTCGCTCACGGGGCGCTGCTGCATCTTGAGCAGCATCACGCCGTAGAGCAGTTCAAAACAGCTCTCCAGTTCGTTGTAGTCGTCGGAGTGGCCTTGCTTGGCGCGAAGTTCCACAATGAGTGGCAGGGCCTCGTGGTAGGCGGCCTTGTAATATGGAAATTTCTGCGAGTTGAGCAGGCTGCGGTGCAGGTCGGTGAGGTTGATTATCACATTGTGGCAAATCTGCAGGTGACCGCTCTGGGTGATTTTCTCGCTTCGCATCATTTCAATCAGGTTGGCATACCACTCCTCTGTCTCGCGCATCTGCTGGGCATCGAGGTCGCTGAAGCGCACGAGGTACTGGCTCTTCACCTGGTCGATGTCGAGGTTGAGTGCACGCAGCAGGTCTTCTATCTGCCACATGTAGATAAGAAATTCAGCAATGTTTTGTTGGCGGAGTTGTTGGGATGTTTGCATCAGAGAGCGTGTTTACCAATGTAAGTGCCAATCGATACCGGTGATGGTAAACACAAATCCGACGATAGAGGTTGCAATTACCACGATGCCGATGGTGATATTGAGGATCCGAATATATTTGTCGCTAAAATTGTTTCTGATCTTGTTTATCACAAAAGAGAGCAGCACCCACCAAATCATGGCACCGACAACGATTGAGATAAATCCTACTCCCATATTTACGGGATAATCTGGTGTGATAAAGCTGAATCGCGCAAACAAAGCGATAAACACCAGTATGATGAGTGGATTTGAGAATGTCAGTAGGAAGGCTGTCAGGAAATTGTTGAGCACGCCGAGGTCGGTGGTAATTTTGACATCGTGTTTCTTGGGGCGGCTGAGCAGCATGTAGATACCAAAAATCAAAAGCATGGCGCTGCCAGAGAGCTGCATCAGGAGCTGATTGTCCTTGTTGTTGACAAAGTCGGTGACAAAGGTCATGCCAAAGCCGACAATCAGGGCGTAGATGATGTCGCTCAGGGCTGCGCCGAGGCCTGTGATGATGCCAAATTTGAATCCTTTGCGAAGCACTCGCTTGATACACAATATGCCAACCGGACCGCAAGGGGCCGAGCAAATAATGCCTATCAGCAGACCTTGAACAATGAGCTGAGGCATCGATTGAATGTGTATTGGGATTACTGTTTCCATATTCAAGGCGCAAAGTTGCAACTTTTTTTTGAATTTTAGGACATTTACGCATGTAAAAATGATATTTATTACATAATTAGTGATTTGGCAAATTATGGGCAGGCGGGTGAAGCGATACGCTAAATTGTCTCTGGCTGGACGCAATAACACACGGTTTCATCGGGCAAAATTCCCCGATGAAACCGTGCTTTTTTGAAAAATCGGGCAGAATCGCCAACTGACGATTTCGCCCGGTTTTATCTATGGAATTATGCAATAAGCAATCTTTTTGATTATTGCCGCAGCGAATGCTCCTAAATGCATAGTCGTAATGGCAAATCTTAAACAATCTCAGTGCGCACGCCGCTGAACGACTCGAGTGCCTCTAAGAAGTCGTAAGTCAGATTGATGCTGCTTTTGCAGGACAACTCTACGGGGGTGCGTGTGGCTGTGTCGATTATGGTAAAGGTGATTTTGGTCGATCCTGGGTTTTCCTTGAAGGCCTTGACCACAAAGTCGTTAAAGGCGGCGCTGAAAACGTCTGACCTCATTTTAATATTCAGGTGGGTCAGGCGGTCTGCGCTCTCGTCGGCCAGATAGCGCACGGATTCTATCTTGAGATTTACTCGTGAGGGGTCGTACGATGGGCTCTCCAGATTTGCTCTCACATAGATGGCGCTGCCCACCACAAACATATTTCGCAACTCGCCCCATTTGTCGAAAATGGCCAGCTCGCCTTCACCTTCAAAGTCTTCGATTGTCACCTTGCCAAAAGGCTTGTTGTTGCGGGTGTAGCGCTCTTCTACCTTGGTCACGATGCCGCCAAAGGTCCATTTTGTGCCGCGCTTCATGAGGTCGGCAAGGTTCTCGTTTTTCACATCAGTGCAGTGGGCCGACGTGCATCGGGTCAGCAACACCTTGTATTCATCGAGCGGATGGGCCGAGAGGTAGATGCCGATGAGGGCGCGCTCGCGGTCGAGCAATTCCAGATTCGAGCCGCCTCCTATATAAGGCGGAATCTCAGGTTTGCTGATTGCAGCGGCTTCGTCGTCGCCAAAGAGCGAGCCCATGGCGGTCATCTTGTCGTTTTGTACGGTATTGCCATATTTCACGAGCGAGTCGAGAAAAACCTCGCCGCGCTTGTTGGTCGAGATATACTGATCGCGCTTCAGCCCGAAGCTGTCGAAGGCGCCGCTGTAGGCGAGCGACTCAAAACAGCGGCGGTTAACCGCAGAATAGTTGATGCGCTCTGTAAAATCAAAGATATCCCGGTATGGCCCGTTCTTCTCGCGCTCTTCAATCACGGCGGCAGCGGCAGCCTCACCCATGCCTTTGATGGCGGCCAGGCCAAAGCGGATTTCTCCATTCTTGTTGACACCAAATTCGCCGTAGCTCTCGTTGACGTCGGGGCCCAAAGTGGTGATACCCATAATTTTACACTCGTCCATGAGCTTGGTAATTTCCTTGATGTCGTCTTTGCGGCGGGTCATGATGGCGGCCATAAATTCGGCGGGGGAGTGGGCTTTGAGGTACGCGGTCTGGTATGCCACCCACGAGTAGCAGGCGGCGTGAGACTTGTTGAAAGCGTAGGATGCAAACTTCTCCCAGTCGCCCCAAATCTTCTCAAGCACCTTGGGGTCGTGGCCGTTTTTCTTGCCGCCCTCGATGAATTTTGGCTTCATCGCATCTACGATGTCTTTCTTCTTCTTACCCATGGCCTTACGCAAGGCGTCGCTCTCGCCGCGGGTGAAGTCGGCAAGCAGGCGCGAGAGGAGCATCACCTGCTCCTGATAGACCGTGATGCCGTAGGTATCCTTGAGATATTTTTCCATGATCGGGATGTCGTATTCAATGGGCTCGCGGCCGTTTTTGCGGGCAATAAACGACGGGATGTAGTCCATAGGCCCCGGTCGGTAGAGGGCGTTCATCGCAATCAGGTCTTCAAACACGGTGGGGTGGAGCTCGCGCAGATATTTTTGCATGCCGGGCGACTCAAACTGGAATGTGCCGATGGTGCGGCCGTTCTGGTATAGTTTGTAGGTCAGTTCGTCGTCGATAGGTATGTTGTCGAGGTCGATATCTATGCCGCGGGTACGCTTTACAATCTTCACGGCTTCTTTTTGCTCCGACAGGGTCTTCAGACCGAGGAAGTCCATCTTGATGAGGCCGGTGCTTTCAATCACATGGCCGTCGTATTGGGTCACGGCAGTCTTGATGCCGGGGAAATCGGGGTCGTCGGCTGTAGAGACGGGCACATGGGCGGAAATAGGGTCGCGACAGATGATAAATCCGCAGGCATGGATGCCGGTGCCTCTGACGGTGCCCTCCAGTTTCTGGGCATATTTGATAGTGGCGGCCTCGTTGGGTATTTCGCTTGCGGCGGCTTGTTGCAATTCGGGCGTCACTTTGAGATAGTTGGCGAGTTTGGGCTTCATGCCGTCGGGCAGTCGGTCGGGCATGGCCTTGCACCAGGCATTGACTACGGCCAGTGGCACTTTCTCTACGCGGGCCACGTCCTTGAGTGAGTTTTTGGCTGCCATGGTGCCGTATGTAATAATGTGGGCGCAGTTCTCGTGGCCGTATTTGTCCATTACCCACTGCAGCACCTTGCCGCGGCCGTCGTCGTCGAAGTCGGTATCGATATCGGGCAGCGAGATACGGTCGGGGTTGAGGAAACGTTCAAACAGCAGGTCGTATTTCAACGGGTCTATCTTGGTGATTCCCAAGCAGTAAGCTACTACGGAGCCGGCGGCTGAGCCACGGCCGGGGCCTACCCACACGCCAAGCTCTTTGCGGGCCGAGTTGATAAAGTCCTGCACGATGAGGAAGTAGCCGGGAAAGCCCATCGTCTTCATGATGTGGAGCTCAAAGCGCACGCGGTCGTCCACCTCCTTGGGCACTGGGTCGCCATAGATTCGCTTGGCGCCTTCGTATGCCAGTTTGCCGAGGTAGTCGGCCTCAATCTTGATGCGGTAAATCTTGTCGTAGCCGCCCAGTTTCTTGATTTTGGCCTCGCCTTCTTCCTGTGGCAGGGGATTCTGGCCGTTTTCGTCGCTGGTAAACTCGCGGAAGAGGTCGTCTTCAGAGAATTTCTTGCGCCACTCCTCTTCGGTACCGAAGTCTTCGGGTATCGGGAAGAACGGCATGATAGGGTCGGAGTCGATGTTGTAGGTCTCAACCTTGTCGAGTATCTCGCAGGTGTTGGCCAGGGCTTCGGGCACGTCGGCAAAGATTTCGTTCATCTCCTCGCGGGTTTTAAACCACTCCTGCTTGCTGTATAGCATGCGGTTGGGGTCGTCGAGGTCTTTGCCTGTGGAGAGGCAGAGCAGGTGGTCGTGGGCTTCGGCGTCGTCTTCGTCCACAAAGTGGCAGTCGTTGGTACATACCAGTTTCACTCCATATTCTTTTGCCAACTCGATGATGGCCTGGTTGGCGCGCTGCTGCAGCGGGAATGTTTCGTGGTTGGCTCGCTGGTTGGGGTCTTTTACCTCGTGGCGTTGCAATTCGAGGTAATAGTCTTCGCCCCACAGTTTTTTGTGCCACTCGATAGACTCGCGGGCGCCCTTGAGGTCGTCGTGCAGGATTTTTGCAGGCACCTCGCCGGCTATGCAGGCCGAGCAGACAATCAGGCCCTCATGGAACTGCTCCAAATCCTTGCGGTCTGTACGCGGACGACCATAAAAACCATCCACCCACGCCCTCGACACGAGTTTTACCAGGTTGCGATAGCCGGTCTCATTCTTGGCCAGCACCACGAGGTGGTAGCCGCCGCGGTCGTTCTTGGCGTAGTCCATGTCCTCCTTGTTGCGGCGCGCCACATACATCTCGCATCCAAAGATAGGCTTGAACGGCTCAAGGCCCTCCTTCTTGCGGCCCTTGTTGATCTTGCCGCAATAGTCAAACAGCTCCTTGATGCCAAACATGTTGCCGTGGTCGGTGATAGCCATGCCCCGCATGCCGTTTTTGACAGCCTTGTCAACGAGCTTGGGCACCTGCGACATGCCGTCGAGGATAGAATAATAAGTATGTACGTGTAGGTGAATGAAGTCTTGCATAGTAGTTGTCGTTTCGTGTTGCAAATATACGAAAAACAATCCTCTTAGGGGCAATTCTCGGTCAATAATTTTGAGGTAAATTTATTTTGTAGCCACAGACCGAGATTTCTGCGCGGCCGCATCGGATTTTTGTGCGCGCAAATTTTAAGTCACCGCCCGATGACATCAAAGTCACCGCCCGGTGACATTAAAGTCATCGCCCGGTGACTTTGACGTCACCGCCCGGTGACTTAAAATCAAGTGGCCGCAAATTGTCGGCAGCCCGCATCAAAAAGTTTTGGCATTGATGCTTAAAACACTTATCTGGCGCTTATATATAATAAAATGTACGCAAGCCATGTCTAAATGCGCCCTAAAAGACCCTAAACCTGCAAAAATCGTGGCTAAAGTTTGGTCAACTCAAAAAAAAGTTGTTCCTTTGCACCGCTTTTGCGCAATCGCTGACAGGAAGACGAGTAGCCTGTTATGTTGCCAGAACTAACAATAACCCTTAATCCATTTCAAAAAACGATGGAAGATTTAATTAAAGTAGCCGAAGAGGCATTTGCAACAGGTACTACAGTTCCCTCATTCAAGGCAGGTGACACCATCACCGTAGCTTACAAGATTATCGAGGGTAACAAGGAAAGAATTCAGCTTTTCCGTGGTGTATGTATTAAGATCAGCGGTCATGGTGACCAGAAGCGCTTTACCGTTCGCAAGATGAGCGGCACCATTGGTGTAGAGCGTATTTTCCCAATCAACTCGCCAGCTATCGACAGCATCACCGTAAACAAGGTTGGTAAGGTACGTCGTGCTAAGCTCTACTATCTCCGCAACCTTACTGGTAAGAAAGCTCGTATCAAGGAAAAGCGTTACATCCCTAACAAGAACACTGAGGCTTAAATCCTGTACACAGCGCTGGGCTCAAAATAGTCCGGCCAACAAATCGGAGCCGTTTTTGCAGTCTGCAAGAATAGCTCCGATTTTCTTTGTATATAAAGGCAAAATGTTCGCAATTTGAGTGTAAACTCTTCCTTTTTGTCAAAAAAATGACCCTCTTGCCATAATTCTGGCGCAAAAAGTGTGCTTTTTGAAATAATTTCTTTATATTTGCGTCAATTTTCGACAATAATATTTTTCAGCATCAAAAAACACACTGCCATCGACACGATAGACTCACAAATATTATCGCTTCTGCAGGAAATGCCGCCCATCAGTCTTGATGAGATGTCGGGCATTCGGTTGATGAACCGCACCGATACCAAATTTCTTGCCAACAAGGCCCAGCTTATACAAGTGCTGCGCCTTGCTCAAGGCAGTTATTATGCACAGGAAATCATGGGCAAGCGCATTACGCGCTACCGCACAACATATTGGGACTCTGATGATTATCAGTTCTTCCGTGTGCACCAGGCAGGGCGCAGACCAAGAACCAAAGTCAGGGTGCGTACCTACGAGGACTCTGACGGTCTGACTTTTCTGGAGGTCAAGAAGAAGAATAATCACGGCAAGACCAAGAAAAAACGCATCCGCGTGGCTTCGCAGACCGAGGTCTTTGAGAGCGGCGGCGACGAATTTGTGACCGAGAAGGTCGGCCAGAGCCTCCACGACTTCCATCCGTGTCTGCAGAACTATTTTAAGCGAATCACCCTCGTCAATAAGGGAAAAACAGAGCGCCTGACTATAGATTTCGACATCGATTATACCAATTTCGACACCAACAACAAGACTAACTCCGACCAATTGGTGATTATCGAGCTGAAGCGCGACGGCCGTGTCTTCTCGCCAATCAAGGACATCCTGCTCAAACTGCGCATCAAGCCGCATGGATACAGCAAATACGTGATTGGCTCAGCCACCACCAACCCCGCGCTCAAGCAAAACCTCCTGAAGAAGAAAATCCGCGACATCCAGAAAATCAACAGCCGCCAGATTGACCTCGGCAGCGAGGTATAGATGCCGCCAAACAATTAGAAATAACTAAAAATCAAACAATATGTTAGCTTTAATCAACGGGCTTTTAGCCGCAACTAATGATGTGACCTTTGCAATCGATTGGGATGCAATCAACTGGGTAGATCTGCCAGGTCTCTGCGAGATGCTGTGCCGTTTTGTGCTCAATGTGCTGGTTGTATGGGTGGTAGTTCACTTTTTCTATTATCCTAAGAGCCGCCGCCGCGACTATTATTTCACTTTCCTGCTCTTTGCGGTGTGTATCTTCATGCTCATCTATCTGATGGATGGTGCTAAGATGAAGATTGGCGCTGCGCTGGGTCTGTTTGCCGTGTTTGGCATTATCCGCTACCGCACCGAGTCGGTGCCAATCCGCGAGATGACTTATTTGTTCTTCCTTGTGGCATTGTCAGTGGTCAATGGCATGGCGCAAAAGCTGAGTATCGCCGAGCTGGGCGTGGCTAACGCATTGTTTATCATCGCTGTATGCGTGGCAGAGAGCAATCTGCTGGCCAAGCATGTGGCTTGCAAATACGTTAAGTACGACAATATCGCGCTTATCACCCCCGACAAGCGCCCTGAGCTGATTGCCGACCTCGAGGCGCGCCTTGGCTTGAAGGTGACCAACGTTGAGGTGGGCTCGGTGGACTTCCTTAAGGACAGCGCCCTCATCAAGGTGTATTATGAGAGCACCGAGAAGAGCAATAGTGTAGATACTACTACCAAATTGCCTAAGAATTTCTCTTAAGGCCGCGCCTTAATGCCTGAAATCATTGATTTATAATCATATCCCAACGGGGGTATTCTTTAGATGTACGCTCTGAAGACTATCCCCTTTATTAACCCCAAAAATCATTATGTTATGAAAAAACTGACTATCGTTTTGATGTTGGCGCTCGCTGTGGTGGGCGCCAAGGCCGACGATTTTGGCCTGTGGACAGGCATTGGCGTAGGCCAGAATCTCGGTGTGAGAGGTCTGAATGCCGATTTGGACCTCGGTTTCAGGGCCAACGACAATGTTCGCAAC
>JAZUHM010000212.1:0-7017 GCA_045641725.1 Bacteroidaceae bacterium
CACAGCGCTATGAACAATTGTTCACAGCGCTGTGAACGGAATTTAAAACGAAGCTAATATTTTTTAGCACGAAGAAAAATCAAATCAAAGCGCATATTAGCTTGATTATCAGACTATTTAGAGAATATTAGTGTCCGATAAAAATTTCCAAACCGTTTGCAAAAAGAATTAAAGAAACTCCCTTTTACGCACATCATACAAAAAAAAACGCCTCCCCGACAGTGTATTTATCAAAAACTGCGGGGAGGCGATGTATTTCCGTATTGCCTTACGCGCGCGACCTTATTATATTATATACGCGTGCGCGATAAATTCAAATTATTTTACCATTTCTTGCTCAATGGCGTGGAGTTCTTCCTTGAAAGCGGGTGTTTTCTTAATCTTCATGTCAACCTTGTTGCAGGCATAGAGCACCGTGCTATGGTCGCGGCGGCCGATATGCATACCTATTTGAGTGGAGCTCATATTGGTGTGCTTCTGGGCCAGATACATGGCTACTTGTCTTGCATTGACCACATTACCCTTGCGCGAAACGGAGTTGAGGTCACGCTGAGTTACTTTGTAAAACTTGCAGACGGTATGCAGAATCAATTCCATCGTGATGGTCTTGGCCTTAAACCTGACAATCTTCGAGACAATGCGCTCTGCCATTTCCAAGCTTATGTCGGCGTCGTTGGTAATCGACTGCAGCAACATCGAGTTGAGCACTCCCTCAAGGTCGCGCACATTGCCCGTGATATTCGTGGCTACATAATCAACCACATCCTTGGGTATCGACAATTGATTCTTGGCAATCTTTTCCTTGAGGATTGCGCGGCGCAACTGCTCGTCGGGACGATGGATTTCAGCCGTGGCGCCCATCACAAAACGCGAGCTCATACGTTCCTCAAAGCCGTCAAGCTTGGATGGCGCCTTGTCGGAGGTAAAGATAATCTGGCGTCTGTTGCGCTGCAGATGGTTAAAGATGTTAAACAGCGCTTCCTGGGTCCTGGGCTTGCCGGAGATCTCGTGAATATCGTCGATAATAAGGCAATCTATCGACTGATAGAAATACATGAAGTCGTTAAACTTGTTCTTGGGCACCGAGTCTGTATATTGCATCAGGAAGTCGTGTGCCGAGATATAGAGCACTCGTTTGTCGGGATGGGTTTCAAGCAGTTTGAGTCCGACCGCGTTCACCAAATGCGACTTGCCCACACCAGAATCTCCGTAGATAAAGAATGGGTTAAACGCCGTTTGCATAGGCTTGGTGGCAATAGTGAGGGCAATCGAGCGAGCGAGTTTGTTTGCCTCGCCCTTAACGTAATTGTCAAACGTGTATTCGTGGGCCAGATGGGTGTCAAACACAGGTTTGGCCTTGACAGGGGCTTCCTGCACACGGCTTACGGCCTTTTCGGAAGGTACGGAATCTTCCTTGATTCTGATATATGGCTCTGACAAATCGAATTTGGCAAACTCCGACATGAGCAACCTGCCGTAATTCTGGGCCAGATATTCGTAGAAGAACTTATTTGGCACCTGCAATTGAATCTTGTCGTTTTCAAAACCGACAAAGACAATTGGCTTTATCCATGTGTTAAAATCTGACTGAGACAACCGCGAACGGATTGCCTCAAGCACCATTAACCACTTGTCTTTATATTGATTCATATTGCTGTCGCCAAATATTTAGTTGAAACGGAGTGCAAATTTGGCAATTTTTTCTGGATTTAACAAGCAGATTGCAACCTTTTTTACGGCCACACAAAAATAAAATTGAGGCTGTGGATAAGTTAAAGTTATCAACAGCCTCAAACTGAAACATTTAGATGATTTTCAAACTATTTGTCCTTCTTTCCGAAGATTGAGAAGTGCACATACCTTGTGGGGTGTTTGCGCAAATCTATGAGCAAGGAATCGGAAGAAACGAGATTCTTGTTGAGATTATCGTAAAGAGCGCGGTCATGCAGGAGCAAACCAAGCGACGAATTGGGGTCATTAAGCGACGACATGGTGGTATTGACCGATTTGTCGAGAGTAGAAGACAAAGCCTGGAGGCCGGTCATTGTCTGATTGACATTATTCATCGTACCCACATAGTCAATTTGGTCAAGCTTGTCGGAAATTGACTTGAGATTGGCTGTTGCCGGGCCAAGATTGGCAGTCATATTCTTGACGTCGCCCTCAAGCAAAGTATTGAGGCTCTTTGTAGTAGTCTTCAGCTCCGTTGTAAGTTCAGCAGCGTTGGCCAGAGTTGTATGCAGGGCCGGATCATTCACCAGAGCGTTTACGCCCGTCAAGATGGAGTCGAGCTTTGGCATCATTGCCTGCACCTGAGGCATCATAGCAGCCGCCTGATCAAGCGCACCGACCTGCGGAGCGCCCTTGATGGTGTCGCCTGGAGCTATGGCGCGAGGAGAACGGCCAAGAATGATATTCATCTTCACACCGCCGAGCATCTCGGTCACAAGCTCGGCGCGGCTGTCTTCGGTGATGTGCATATTGTCCTTAAGCTCAACGCCCACATACACATTGCCGGGGTGCTCATAATCATAGTCGATGGTGCGCACAATACCAATTTGGTAACCATTGGCATACACGGGATTTGACTCACAAAGGCCCTTGATATCTTCAAAAGCCACATAATAAAGGTTGCTCTTCTGAAAGATATTGATTCCCTTCAGGAAATTTATGCCGTATATAAGCAGCGCTACGGCACAAATAGCCGTAAGACTTACCTTGATTTCTCTTGTAAACAATTTCATTACTCTACAATAAATTTTAATGTCTAATTCATTTATAATCTTAGCGCCATGTACTTTGGCTGGCTACTTCTGCACGCGCTTGGCCTGGGCCTCTTCGTCGCCGGTAATGCGCTTGCCATCCTTAAAGACGACCACAAAACAGCCGGGATTCTTCTGCACGACTTTTTGCTGCCACTCTCTCGCCTGCTGATAGCTCGTAAAACTGCCCGTTGTATAGACAAACTGTCGGCGATTGGGCGCCACGGTCACCTCGTAGTTCTTAATATCCTTGAGACCTTTGAATTTCTCATTATCCTGGCGCAGTTGCTTGTCGCTAATCATAAACTGCACTCGGAATTCATACACTTTGCCCGACGCATTTGGCTCTGTCTTTGCCGCCGCAGGCTTGGATTGTGGTTGAGCCTGGGGCTTCTGCTGAGCAGGGGCCTGTGGCTTCTGCTGAGCGGGAGCTTGCGGCTTTTGCTGAGGCTGTGGCTTTTGCTGCGCAGGGGCTTGCGGCTTTTGCTGAGGCTGCTGAGTTGCGGGCGCAGGGGCTGCAACTTCTGTTTCCTCCACAGGAACCTCAAACTGCGGGGCGGATGACGCCACGTCCTGGGCATAAGATTCTCTAAGCACAGGCGACACATACATTTTGAAAGCCTGAAATATGCTGTTTGCCAATTGGTTGATGCCTTCTTCGGAATTAAGATAAGCCTCTTCGGAAGGAGTAGAAATATAACCAAGCTCAGTGAGAATGCTCGGCATTGTAGTCTTGCGGAGCACGAGGAAACCCGCCTGGCGATTGCCGCGGTCGTGGCGGCCTATCTTGGTGTATTCATTCTGCACCATCTGGGCCAAAATGGCGCCTTGGCGCATATTGTTCTGCATTCTGAACTCGTTGATAATACTGTTCTCTACCGACGAAAGGTCGTTGTATTTCTGCAAATTAGACTCGTACTTAATTACGGAATTCTCGCGCTTTACGACGTCAAGGTTCTGCGCCGCTCTCGCCAACGACAGCGAATATGTCTCCGAGCCCACTGCGCCCTTGCCTTCTGTGGAGTTAGTATGCACAGAAATGAAAAGATCGGCATTTGCCTTGTTGGCAATGTTTGCTCGCTCGTCGAGTTCTACAAAGATATCTGTCTTGCGGGTATATCGCACCTCAACACCCTTGCAATTCTCGGTAATCAGCTTTCCGAGCTTCAACACCACATTAAGATTGATGTTCTTTTCCTTGGAATATGTGCCCAAAGCACCGGGGTCCTTGCCGCCGTGACCAGCATCCAGCACAACAATAAACGCCTGGCTGCTCACGCAAACCAAAAAGGCGGCGACAAAACTTAAAACTATTTTCAAAAATCTATTATTACCTATATTATTATTAGCCACAATTATCTCATTTAATTAATCTGTAGCAAAGGTAATAATTTTCTTGAAAACAATTAGTCGAAATACGCACTTTTTAAGAAACAGAGTGCGTATAACTAACATTTTTAACAAATGTTTGGAAGTAATGTAGGCAATGCCACCCTGTTCGCCGCTAATATTCCTGCAACTCGCACCACTGGCATGCCGCATATCGCTGCAGCAAATCCACTATACGCTCTGCACAGGCACCAACAGCCTCGGCATTGCCATCATAGCCATTTACAAATGCCAGGAGATGGCACGTAGAGAGCTCCATCTTGGTGCGTTCGTTGTCGCTGGTAGGTGTTGCAAAACCGCCGACGCTATCGCGATAGACGGGCAGCCCTTCGATGTTTAGCTGACCACGGCCGATGCCCTCATAGGGCTCATCCTTTTGCCCGACGCCCAAGGCCACGACATCTCCCTGTATCTTGTCGTAATCAATGCCGCCAATGCTATAGCCATACTCAATGCTCGCAAGATTTATGAGGTCAACGGCGGTATCTATCTGGTAGAGTTCCTTGCCTTGCAGCACTCGTCTGACCAGGGCCTCGCCAGAGGGACGATAGCGGCTGGGATCTTTGCCCAGGGCCTTGTAGATTGAGCGTGTGGCTTGTACAGAAGGTATCTGCTTGATGCTCTCTGTGGTAAACTTGGCGCGATAATCGGCCAAAGACGTGGCAATCTCGGCCCACAGTCCTTCAGAATACTGACTATTTGTGAACTCTGCATAAACAGCCACGCCCTTAAACGCCGGACACACCGCACGAATGCCGTCTTCTACTACGATTTTCTTCTTTGCAAGCATGATAATATACAATTCTTTAAGCCAACAAACGTCCTACATAAAGCCTTGCGCCTTAAGGGTCGCCATCAACGTCTCAGACATCGCCTCGCAATCGCTTCCTTTGTAGCGGATATCAGTAAATATCTGCGCAAGGGTCTGCGTATTGTTGATTTCCACAAATTTGCGGTTCTCTTCAAGCTCCTCTTTCGGGGTATAATATTCGTCTATAGCCTGTGGCGTGTAAGGTTTATACTCTTCGTCGTGAACAATAGCCTCTATCGGGAGTCGGTCTGACACGGCGCCATCTTCTGCGGGCCAGCCAAGGGTAATTGTTGCCACTGGCATCACCAATTTCGGGAGCTTTAGCGCCTCGACTATCTGCTGGGAATTATAGATTGTCGTACCCAGGAAGCACAGACCCAGCCCTTGCTCCTCGGCCAGCTGACAAAATGTCTGGCAATAGAGCAATGCGTCGGTGGCGGCATTCATAAATGACAGGAAATTGCCATATCCGGGATGCGCATCGCGATTGAGGCACCACTCTGTGCATCGATTATAGTCCGCACAAAAGGTCAAAACAACGGGAGCGCCTTCTACCATAGGCTGGCAGAAATGCGCCGGTGCGAGCAGCTTCTTCTTATCAGCACCGCGTGTGACAACAACGCTGTAAAGCTGCAGATTGCCCATAGTCTGCGTCTGCTCAGCGCGCTTCAAGAGGTCGTTGAGCAATTCGGGGCAAATCTCTCTGTCAGAATACTTTCGTATAGAGCGTCGATTGGTGATATCGTACATAATAATTGCGTTTAGCTAATTGTGGTACCGCAACTCTGGCACACGGGATTGCCATCCTGATATACCATATCCTCTTTGCCGCAATTGGGGCAATGAGCGCCTGTGGCCGGGGTACCATCTTTGATATATTTTTTCAGAGCTCGCTCCACTCCGTTCTTCCAGTTGTTGATGCTTTCGTCGCTAAGTTCAAGCTGAGAAACGAGCTTAACGATTCTATCCAGCGGCATGCGGTAGCGCAATACGCCCGAGATTAGCTTGGCGTAGTTCCAATATTCCTTGTTGAACTTCTCGGAAAGGCCTTCTACAGTGGTCTTATAGCCGCGCTTGTTTTCAAACTGAAAGTCGTAGCGCTTGGTGCCGTCTTCGTTGACAGCCTTGATAATGCGGCCCTTGGTGACTGACTTGGGCAGCACAATGCCCTCGTCGTCGTCCTGCAGTCCGGTAAAAATCTCGTAAGGATAGCCGTCAAGCAAGCCCACAAAAGCCACCCACTTCTCCTTGTTGTTCTGAAATCTCACCACATCGCACTCCAGCGACTGTGGGCGAGTCTCGGTAATCACAGGATGAGTATAGCGTACGGGGTCTTTCTGCTCTTGCTTTGTGGTATTGTTTTCGTCCATCTGGAGATTAGTTTTCAAAATAGTAAAGGAATATAGCGATGCCCTCGAGAGCCTTTTTCTTTTCGCCTTCTATTTCAATGGCAAACTTTATCTCGGTCTTGCAAACGCCGCGCAGGTTCTGTATGTTGTAGAGATCTGCCACGAGGCGGATGCGCTGGCCGCTCTTTACAGCCTGGCCGAACTTCATCTTGTCGATACCGTAGTTGATAAGCATCTTGATGTTGTTTACCTCCACAATCTGATCCCACATATAAGGAAGCATTGACAGAGTGAGGTAGCCGTGGGCGATTGTGGTCTTGAACGGTGACTCTACCTTGGCGCGCTCTGTATCTACGTGTATCCACTGGTGGTCGAGAGTGGCATCTGCAAAAAGATTTATGCGCTCTTGAGGCACTTCTACATATTCTGAGACTCCAAGGTTCTTGCCCAAGAAAGAGGCAAACTCTTCATACGAATTGATTACAAGTTTTTCCATTTTATCTATGTTTTATAATTACTTTGTCACATTAGTATTTACTGTCGGCGCGGGCCACACGGCAATTTATCCAACTTAGACAACGCCGCTTTCGCTTCGGTTTGACTTTACAAAATTAAGAAATTCTTTCAAATCCAACTGATTTTAACGGAATTAAGTCGGAGGCCAAGCGGTCTTAGGAAGACAAGGATTTGGTTCAACTCCTTGGGT
>JAZUHM010000213.1:0-1810 GCA_045641725.1 Bacteroidaceae bacterium
TGCTCCTCATGCCACTGCTCATCACCAACTAATCTCAACCCCACACCACACCGAGCATCAGCTACACAATGAAACTCAACCTCGACAAACCGCTCATAGTCTTCGACCTCGAAACCACAGGCCTCAACATCATCCACGACCGCATCGTAGAGATATCCTATATCAAGGTAGAGCCCAACGGCAACGAGCACTCCGCCACACTGCGCATCAATCCGGGAATGCCTATTCCCAAGGAAGCGACTGCGGTGCACGGCATCAGCGACGACGATGTCAAGGACTGCCCGCTGTTTAAGGACATTGCGCCACAGCTGGCCGAGATATTCCGAGGCTGCGACTTTGCCGGATTTAATTCCAACCACTTCGACATTCCGCTGCTCGTAGAAGAAATGCTGCGCGCCGAGGTGCCGTTTGACTTGAGCCACACAAAATTTGTGGACGTGCAGAACATCTACCACAAAATGGAGCGACGCACGCTGTCGGCCGCCTACAGATTCTACTGCGACAAGGATTTGACCGACGCCCACACAGCCGCAGCCGACACCCACGCCACCTACGAAGTGCTCAAGGCGCAGCTCGACCGCTATGAGGGCCAACTGCAAAACAATATCGCCTGGCTGTCGGAGTTTTCGCGCAACAATCGCAACGCAGACCTCGCCGGACGAATGGTTTACAACGACAAAAACGAGATAATCTTCAACTTCGGCAAATACAAGGGCCAGAAGGTGGCCACAGTGCTCCTAAACGACCCCGGCTACTACGGCTGGATAATGCACGGCGACTTTGCGCAAAACACCAAAGACCTGCTGAGCAAGATAAAACTCAGCCTGCGCACACAGCTCAACGGCAATAACTAATCTCCGCGCCACCAACCCCCGCAACACTGCCGCAAGCCGCAGCCAAAGGACCGCAAGCCGCCATCACATCGCGACAAGCAGCCACCGCCGGACCACAAGAAAAATCCCCACACTCAACAAACATACACACATCGCCATGAACCTAAAAGGCAAACACATCGTACTGGGCATCACAGGCAGCATAGCCGCCTACAAAGCGTGCCAACTGATTCGCCTCTTCGTCAAGGCCGGAGCAGAGGTGCAGGTAGTAATAACCCCTGCGGGCAAAGAGTTTATCACTCCCGTCACACTGTCCGCCCTCACGTCAAAACCGGTAATCAGCGAGTTTTTCGCCCAGCGCGACGGCAGCTGGCACAGCCATGTGGACCTCGGCCTGTGGGCTGACGCCATGGTTATTGCACCAGCCACCGCTTCTACGATAGGCAAGATGGCAAATGGCATTGCCGACAACATGCTCATCACCACCTACCTCTCGATGAAAGCGCCTGTGTTCGTGGCACCAGCCATGGACCTCGACATGTTTGCCCACCCCGCCACACAGCGCAATCTCGACACCCTGCGCTCCTACGGCAACCGCATTATTGAGCCCACATCGGGCGAACTGGCAAGCAAGCTCGTCGGCAAAGGCCGCATGGAGGAGCCCGAGAATATCTTTAGCTTCGTGGCAGAAGCCATCTGCGGCCAACAGCCCTGCAGCACCCCCCAGCCAGCCGGCGATCTAAGCGGCAAAACCATACTCATTACCGCAGGCCCAACATACGAAAAGATAGATCCCGTGAGATTTATCGGCAATTACTCAAGCGGCAAGATGGGCTACGCCATCGCAGAGGAATGTGCGGCGCGCGGAGCACGGGTAGAGCTCGTGAGCGGCCCCACTCACCTCACCACATCGCATCCGCTCATCAACCTCACCCGCATCGAAGGCGCCGAAGAGATGTATGAAGCCTGCATCAAGG
>JAZUHM010000214.1:0-2851 GCA_045641725.1 Bacteroidaceae bacterium
ATAAATTGGGAAATCTGCCTGCCGCAGCCGACTTTGAGTCGGTAAAGGCTGTGGGAAATGCCGCCGCAAATTCCAACGTAAAAGAAGCGGTGGAAGCACTTGTGGCATTGGGCTTTACTCACAGTGAGGCGGCACTTTCGGTGGGTAAGCTTGATGCTTCACTTTCCGTTAATGACCTTATTAAACAGGCACTTAAAAGTTTATCAAGGGGGATATGATTTAATTGATTGAAGACCAAGAGCTTGATTTTGAAAACAGAATAGTATCTCCCGAGTATTCGGGCACAGAGGACGATACCGAGGTTTCGCTTCGCCCCAAAACGCTTAATGAATATGTCGGTCAGGAAAAGGTTAAGGATAACTTAAGAATATACATCCAAGCCGCGCTTAAGCGAAAGGAATCGCTTGACCATGTTCTTTTGTACGGCCCTCCGGGACTCGGTAAGACAACCCTTTCCTCGATAATAGCGCGCGAAATGGGCGTTAATCTGCGTATTACATCGGGGCCCGCGATAGAAAACCAGGGCGACCTTGTGGCAATTCTTACCTCTCTTAACGAGGGCGATGTTTTGTTTATCGACGAAATTCACCGCCTCTCGCCACTGGTAGAGGAATACCTCTATTCGGCCATGGAGGACTACCGCATCGACATCATGATAGACAAGGGCCCGTCGGCGCGCTCCATCCAGATAGAGCTCAACCCATTTACACTGGTGGGCGCCACCACTCGCAGCGGTCTGCTCACAGCACCGCTCAGAGCGCGCTTCGGCATCAACCTGCACCTTGAGTATTATGACAACAACACGCTAAAGACTATCATCACACGCTCGGCCAGCATTCTCAACGTAGAGATTGACCCTAAAGCCGCAGCCGAAATTGCAGGCCGCTCCCGTGGCACGCCGCGTATAGCCAACGCACTGCTGCGCCGTGTGAGAGACTTTGCCCAGGTCAAGGGCAACGGGCGCATCGACATCGACATCGCCCACGTCGCCCTCGAGGCCCTCAACATCGACGCCTATGGCCTTGACGAGATTGACAACAAAATCCTCAGCACTATCATCGACAAGTTCAACGGCGGCCCTGTGGGCATCACCACCATCGCCACTGCCATCGGCGAAGACCAAGGCACGGTGGAAGAAGTATATGAGCCGTTCCTCATCATGGAGGGATTTATCAAACGCACCCCACGAGGCCGCGAATGCACCGACCTCGCCTACAAGCATCTGGGACGCTCGCGTTTCGGCCTGAGCGGCGGCCAACCAAGCTTATTCGACTAAATTCTATCACACCCCGACAAAAGACAATGATTTCATACCAAACCGACGGCATCAAGTTTCCCGACATCAAGCGCCGCCCCACCAGCCAATGGCTGCGCGCTGTGGCTGCCACCTATGGCAAGAAGATCGGCGAACTGGCCTACATATTCTGCAACGACGAGAAAATCCTCGAGGTCAACCGCCAATATCTGCAGCACGACTACTACACCGACATCATAACCTTTGACTACACCGAGGGCAACACCATCAGCGGCGACCTCTTTATCAGCCTCGACACCGTGGCCTCCAACGCCGAGCAACAGCACACGCCCTACGACGAAGAGCTGCACCGCGTGATTGTGCACGGCGTGCTGCACCTCTGCGGCATAAACGACAAAGGGCCGGGCGAACGCGAGATAATGGAGCAGGCCGAAAACCGCGCCTTGCAACTTCTACATAGCTAAACATTGCACTCAAAAGAAAAAAACACAAGAAGTTTGACAATTTTCGCAAAATAATTTTGACAATATAACATAAACAATTAACTTTGCACATAATTAAAAACATTCGCTTAATACAACTATTATTTACGAGAATTATGACAGGGAGCGAAATGCTCTCATGCATGTTGCGCCTGTCAAAAAACAACACATTTTATGAGAAACCCTAACGCACTTCCATTCGGACTTGATGAAAAAGAGCTCAACCGCAGACTTGAGCAGAGACTTGACGACCTGGCAAAGAAAGAGAAATTCTATCTTCGTCCAGATGTTTCACTCAAAGAGATTTCTGCAAAGCTCTATACAAACCGCACATACGCTTCTCGCATGATTAACATCATCAAGGGATGCAAATTCAATGAGTATGTCAACAACCTTCGCCTCGAGAAGACTGCAGAGCTCCTCCAGACCAAGAACTACATGAACACCCACAGCATCCACGACCTCGCAACAGACTGTGGCTTTGCATCAGTAAGCACATTCCGCCGCGCTTTCACCAAGAAATACGGCACCACCCCACTCTCTTACGCAAAGAAAAACGGCTACCGCAACAAAGAAGCCGCAAGAAAAGCAAAGGCCTAATCGCCTATACCTTATATAATATATATAGGCCGCAACACCATTCTCCCAGAATGCGTTGCGGCCTATATTGCGTTTAGAATTTAGGAATTATTAGTGCCCGGTAAAAATGGCTCAGTGGAAATTTAGTGGGGGATAAGTATAATATCAATATGATCAAAAAGTCCACTTATGGGCTTTAGGGCCTTAGAGCCCTATGATGAGTGAGTGGTGCAGAATTCTGTCAAATTCTCCGAATTTTCCGATATTCTGCGCCCCTCACCCATCAGCCTTCGGCAAAGACCATGCGCGGAAGAAAAAGTCCCTACGGGAAGAAAAAGGGCTTCGCCAATAAAAAATAAAGGAGTAAAAAAAGGATCTAAAGGGGAGTTATCGGACGATACTAATGTCTCGCATGGTGACTTTCGTAGTTTGGCGCGTCCCGCGCCGAACACCAATTGGGGCGGTGGGGGCGCGTGACATGCTTAGGTCGGTGGTCGGGGCGGGGCGCGCCAAACTACGAAAGGCACCAATTCTC
>JAZUHM010000215.1:0-7042 GCA_045641725.1 Bacteroidaceae bacterium
CGTTCACAGCGGTGTGAACAAACGTTCACAGCGCTGTGAACCAAATTTATCTCGAAGCAAGAATTTTTTAGGGCGAATAAAATTGGTTTTAATTGGGGTTTGGAAACTTGGGGAGTGTGAAAAAATTGCTAAATTTGCAACTCGAAAATCAATAGTCGATGACAACTACAGAAATACTCGTGATTGGCTGTGGCCCTGCGGGGGCAGCGGCCGGCATATCGGCCCTCAAGAGTGGGCGCGATGTTATGGTGGTGGAGGCTCGCAGGCATCCGCGCCTCAAACTATGTGCCGGACTGCTGACACAGAAGACCCATCGCGCTTTGCGCCACTTGCTGGGGGACGATGGCTATGACGAATGCATGGCAGCGGCTGTGATGAGTCGCGAACCGTATTTTGCCTTGTGGGATGGTTTGAAGTCCGCGGGCCGGTTTCCTGTCAAGAACAAAATTACCCTGATTGACCGCGTTTTGTTTGACGAGTTCTTGTCAAAGTATTACGTTCGCAAAGGCGGCAAACTTGTTGAGAATGATGCACTTGTAGATATTGATTTCAATGAGCGGATTGCGACACTGCAGTCGGGTGAGCGCATTGCTTATAAGCGCCTTATTGCTGCCGACGGAGCCAACAGCCGTGTGCGCCGTCTGCGCGAGAAATTCGAGGATAGCACCCTGCTCAATACCAATCGCAATGTGCTTTGCGTGGAGGTGAATGTTGACGCCCAAGACCTTGACGTGCCCGATGTAAATGTGATTCTGAACGTAGTGCCTCGCAGTTACGCATGGTCGTTTGCCAAGGGCTCGAAGGTGTGTCTGGGCATGGTGAAGTTTCGTGGCGAGAAATTTGATGTCAATCAGACAATGCGGCAGTTTATGGTCGATCTGGGAGTGCGCAATGTCGATAAATATCAGGTCAAGGGCGCTATGCTGCCTTTTGGCAACCACATGAAGCGCGCTGCCCGCGACGAATCCATGTTTTTCGTGGGCGATGCTGCGGGATTTGTGGAGCCCCTCACCGGCGAGGGCATTTTCTATGCGCTCCAGTCGGGCATAGACGCGGGCGAGTCGCCGACCGCCGCTGAATATACCCGTCGCCTGAAGGAAGTCTGCCGATTGATAAACGCCTCGCGGTTCTATCAGCGCATGATGGAGATCAAGCTTGCCCGCAAGTTGCTGCTTCACTATTGCGGCACCCATGTGGAATTTATGACCCTGTTCTACGACAAGCATATCGACAACGGACTGAGCGATTCGTTCCTCAAGATGGCAGACGAATACAAGCGTAGCCAGTGGCGCCGCTCGTAGTCTCAAGGCTCGCAGGCCGGGCAAATATGCACGGTCGGCATATTTATGTTCGGGCTCGCAGTGGAATGTTCGTTTGTGGGCTCTTTTTGCCCCAAAATGGCCGGATTTTGTAATAAAAACAGAATCTTTATTATATAAAGCAAATATTTTGGTGCTTAATAATTAGGTTTTATCATTTTTTGCTTAAATTTGTGGCGAAATAAGCGCCTATGCTCGTTGTGCGAAGCCATCAGCGCAGTGCAATCGCGTAGTCAAACGCAGTTTTTGAAGCAAATAAATATAAATAAAACATTAATATAATTATTATGAAAAGAGTATCTGTTATTATTGCTTTGCTTGCAGTAGCAATCTTCGCAACAGCTCAGAGTTTTGAAGTCTATCACACCAAGAATCCCGTATCCTTTAAGGTTGGCGAGGTAGATAGTATTGTTTTCTCCAGCGCCAAGGCCGATGGCAATGTTTATACTGGCGAGAGCACCTCGTCTAAGATAAATGGCCACTGGCTCAGTCTTGGTACATCCATCACCTGGTACAACAACAACGTGTCAACCGCCTTTACCAAGGGCTATCAGACCCGTGTGCTCGAGAAACTGGAGTTTGCGCAGTTCACCAACAAGGGTGTCAACGGAGGCGTTCTTACTTCAGCCTTGAGCCAGGTCATTAAGGCCGACTACTACACCATTGAGCACGGCATCAACGACTGGGGCCACTCAACACCTGTGGGCACAATCGACGATTATATTAATAATACCAACAACGGCACTTTTGCCGCCACCTATCGTCAGCTGATAGACAAGATCTATACCACTAATCCCAAGGCCATGATTATCCTTTGCACCCCTCGCAAGGCTTATGGCTTCGGCACCTATCTGCCAGCCCACTGGTATGACGCCTACAATGGCATCTATCTTGAGGATTACGCCAAGGTGATTCGTCAGATTGCCGAATACGAGTCGTTGCCAGTGGCAGACTTCTTCCGCCATTGCGGCAATCAGCGCAATCTGGGCTCGCTCTCTATCGACCAGGCCCTCCATCCCAACGACAATGGCTATCAGTTGATGGCCAACGAACTGGTTGATGCATTTCAGCGCGTTATCCTTCCATAATGTCTGACAACCCCTTATGTTACAACGTTTTAACAATCGATTATGAAGTACTTATCAATAATTTTAGGCTTGCTGATGCTGCCAGTGTTCGGAGCAAAGGCCGCTGTTGACGACGCCGTGACCGTTTGTATCGAGATGACAAGCGGCGAGGTCATTTCGCTGCCTCTGCTTGAGCGCCCTCGCTTGACGTTTAAGGGCACCTATGTGATATTGCAGGCTTCAGAAAACAAAGTTTTGAAGTTCAAGGATCTGGCCAGAGTGTATTTTAGCGACGAAGAGACAGCCGTGAATGACGCCACAGCCACCGGCGAAGAGATCGACTCGCAGTTCGACACAGTGGGCTTTAAGAATTTTGCCCCCAACACCGTAGTCAGAGTCTATAATCCCAACGGTATGATTCTGAAGCGCGGATATGTCGGCGCTGACGGCACACTGCAATTGACTACCAGTGATCTTGGTCGCGGCACATACATCATCAAGGCCGGCAAGACCACATTCAAACTCATGAAGAACTGATCAGTTCGCCAAAATATCGCATACTCTCCCTTTCCTTTCCTCCCAAGGAGGCAGGAGAAGGGGAGTTTGTGTTGGTAAATGTGATATATACAATATAAGGTAGTGACGTCTAATAGAAAAAACTAAGTATATGAAATTTCTGACATGCATAATAGCCGCTTTGTGCGGCATGACAGGCTGCCGCGCGCAGAGCGATAAGTTCAAGAGCGTAGGCGTTGACGAATACGAGGCCGTGATTGCCAATGCCGACGTGATAAGGCTCGATGTGCGTACCGCCGCCGAGTATGCCGAGGGGCATATTGCCGGTGCCATCAACATCGATGTGCAGCAATCCGACTTTGAGCAACAGGCTCTGGCCCAATTGCCCAAGAAGAACACCATTGCCGTGAACTGCCGCAGCGGTCGCCGCAGCAAGAAAGCCGCCGAGATACTCGCCAACCACGGATATTCGGTGGTAGAACTCAACGATGGTTATATAGGTTGGGTTGATGCCAAAAAGCCTGTGACCACCGAGGAGGTAGATTTGTTTGTTGCCCCCGACGGCACGCTCGTATATATGTACTGCATTAAGCACGGCACTGTCAAGATGCGCATCGCCAACCGATGGGTGTATGTAGATCCCGTAGCAGATAAGATTCCGCCCGTTACCGACTACACCCAGATGCCCAAGGCCGATGTGATTTTGATTACCCACGAGCACCCCGACCATCTCGACGCCAAGGCCATCGGTCAGCTCACCAAGGATTCGACTCTGCTGATAGTCAATCCGCGCAGCAGCGAGTTGCTTGGTGGACGCGGCGAACATATGAGCAATGGCGACAGTCGCAGTATTATGGAGGGCTGGTCTGTCAGCGCTGTGCCCGCATATAACAATTCGCCCGACAAGCAGCAGTTTCATCCCAAGGGGCGCGACAATGGCTATGTGCTCGCTGTTGGCGGTATGAACATATATATCGCTGGCGACACCGAGGATATCGACGAGATGCAGGACCTCAAGGACATTGACGTGGCATTCCTGCCCTGCAATCTGCCCTTTACCATGACTCCAGAGCAGTTGGCCAAAGCCGCTGGCGTGATTAAGCCCAAGGTGCTCTTTCCATATCACTACGGGCAGACCGTGATCAGCCGCACACAGGATTTGCTCAAGGATTCAGGCATAGACGTGAGAATCCGTCAGTATCAGTAATAATAGATAGAGGCAACACCTTTTTGGGCAGTGGCAGCATATTATGAACCGAGACGAGATTGATTTTGGCAGTGGCGATGTGAGGCGCACATTTCTCAAGATGTTGTGGCCGACACTGGTGGGCATGATTTCTATGGTCGTGCTCAACCTCACCGATGGCGCATTTGTGGGCCATGGGGTAGGGAGCGACGCCCTTGCCGCCATCAATATCGTGGCGCCAGGCTGCTTTTTGCTGCCCAGTGGCGTAGTGCTGATGTTTGGCATGGGAGCCAGTGTGGTTGCCAGCGTCCACATGAGCCAAGGCAAGCAGAAGGCCGCCAATATCAACATCACCCAGGCCATTATAGGCGCTGAGCTGTTTGCTGTGTTGCTGTCGGCTTTGATGCTGGTGTTTCCCGAGCAGTCGTGCAGGCTGTTTGGCAGTTCTGACCAGTTGCTGCCGCAGGCTATAGACTACATGTGGTGGGTGGCGCTCTTGCTGCCGCTGGGCTCGCTGGCCTCGGTGGGCTTGTTTATCATCCGGCTCGACGGCAATCCCAAACTGGCGATGTGGATTATGACTGGCGCTGCCCTGTGCAATATGTTTTTCGATTGGCTCTTGATATTTCCTCTCCAGATGGGCATCAAGGGCGCGGCCATAGCCACAAGCGGCAGTTTTGCCGTGGGAGGTCTGGTGACGCTGGTCTATCTGCTGTGTTATGCCCGCACTGTAAGATTATACCGCCTCAAGCTCTCGGCCAAGAGTCTGAAGCTCATGCTGCGCAATCTGTGGTATCAGATGCGTTTGGGCAGTTCGGCATTTTTTGGCGAGGCCGCCATTGCCTTTGTGATGGTGGTGGGCAATTTTGTGTTCATTGAGCGGTTGGGCGAAGACGGAGTGGCCGCTTTCTCTCTCGCCTGCTACTGTTTTCCAGTGGTGTTCAGCATAGGCAATGCCATAGTGGTGAGCGCGCAGCCATTGATAAGCTTTGCCCATGGTGTGGGCAATATTCAGCGAATGCGGCATGCTTTGCGCCTCGCCATAGTGAGTGCTTTGATAGTCGGAGCGCTGGGCATATTGCTGATGTCGGCTGGAGCGCAGGTCGTAACGGGGCTTTTTCTTGCCCCAGGCTGTCGTGCCTATGATTTGGCGCTGGAGGGATTGCCCGTATTCAGCTTAGGTTTTCTCTTTATCGCGCTCAATCTGGTGGCAGTGGGCTATTTGCAGAGCATAGAACGCGGGCGCCAGGCCGCAGTGGTTACGATATTGCGAGGCTATCTGTTGCTGATAATAGCCTTTGCGGTGTTGCCGCCGCTGTTTGGCGTGACAGGCATTTGGGCCGCAATGCCTGTAGCCGAGGCTTTGACGTGTGTATATGCGTTGTTTTGCCTGGGCAAGAAATAATCAGATAATTCATAAACAATATAATAATATGGTAAAGCACATTATCCTCTGGACATTGAATCCAGAACTTAGCGAAGAAGAAAAGACAGTGATAAAGCAAGGCATTAAGCAGGGCCTCGAGGGCCTTGTTGGTCAGGTGCCGGGTTTGGTGGATGTCAAGGTAAACGTTGACGGCCGTCTGGCGTCAAGCAATTGCGACGTGATGCTTGACTCGACACTTGAGTCGCCCGAGGCACTCAAGGCATATGCCACCCATCCAGCCCATGTGGCAGTGGCTGATACTAAGGTGCGTCCCTATACCGTGCAGCGCACATGCCTGGATTTTGAAATATAGTGATGGTAAGTCAAGTAGAGTTTGAACTGCGTCCCAAGCGCCGCGGATTTCATCTTGTCACAAGCGAGGTGCTGTCGCATTTGCCGCAGCCTTTGCCCGAAGCGGGCTTGCTCAATCTGTTTGTCAAGCACACCAGTTGCGCATTGAGCATCAATGAAAATGCCGACCCCGATGTGCGCACCGATATGGAGGAGATTTTCAATCGGATGGTGCGTGAAAACGAGCCGTATTATGAGCATGTGCTCGAGGGAGCCGACGATATGCCCGCCCATGCCAAGAGTACCATCTGCGGCGTGAGCCTGAGCATACCAATCAGCTGCGGCCGCCTCAATCTGGGCACTTGGCAGGGAATCTATCTGTGTGAATTTCGAAATTATGGTGGCCCGCGAAAATTGGTGGCCACAATTATTGGATAATAAAATATTATGGCAAAAAGCTATTTGGAAATATTTAGCGAGTTGAACAAGATTCCTCGCCCGTCGCACCACGAAACGCTGGTGGCAGATTACTTGTGCAGATTTGCGGAAGAGCGCGGCTTGAAATACCGTCGTGATGCAGAGAATTGCGTGGTGATAGAAAAACCAGCATCTCCTGGTTGTGAAGAAGCAGAGCCTGTGGTAATTCTAAACCACATGGACATGGTGTGTGTGGCCAAGGACGATTATCTGCGCGATGGCCGCAAGTATAATCCGCTCACAGACGAGATACGTCCGTATGTGGAGACTGATGCTCAAGGCGCTCGCTGGATGAAGGCCGAGGGCACATCTCTTGGCGCAGACAACGGCATGGGACTGAGCATGGCCCTGGCTGTGCTCGACGACGACACGCTGGTGCATCCAGCCATTGAGGTGCTCACAACTACCAATGAAGAAGACGGCATGAGCGGCGCCGAAGCTCTCTCTACCGACTTTATCCGTGGCCGCAAGGTGCTAAACCTCGATTCTGAGGCTTACAACGAAATCACTGTGGGCGCAGCTGGTGCCTGTCTGCAGGTCGGCAAATGGGCTGCGCAATACGAGGCAGTGCCCGAAGATTGCTCTTTCTGCCGCATCACTATGGATGGCGGCCTCGGTGGTCACTCAGGTGTAGATATCAACAAGGGCCGCTGCAGTTGCCTGAAGGAGCTTGCCAATTGCCTGAACGGGGAAATCGCTGGCAAACTGAATAGTTCTGTGTTTGTTTGTGCAATGGGCGGCGGGATGGCCAATGCCTCAA
>JAZUHM010000216.1:0-7171 GCA_045641725.1 Bacteroidaceae bacterium
GAGGTTATTCTTCGATCTTGCCAATAAGATTGAGCTTGGATGTCTCCAGGAATTTTATTATGTCTTCGATCTCCGGGCTCATTGTCACCTGTGAGCGTACCTGATAGATACCATCTACAAGGGATGTCTTGCCGTTGAAGATAAGACGATATGCATTGGCGATGTTGAGCTGCACCTCTTCAGAGATGCCGGCCGAGGTAAGGATTGCGGAGTTTACGCCGGAATACTCAATAGGATAGTTGGCGCCAATGACGAATGGCGGTATGTCCTGGCTGAAGCGGCAGCCGCTCTTGACCATTGCCAGACGGCCCACGCGGGTTCCTGGATTGGCAATGATGTTGGAGGCCAGGATGGCATCGTCGTGAATCTCTACACATCCGGCCAACTTGGTGCCATAGCCTATCACGGTGTCGTCGAAGATGTGGGCATCGTGAGAGATATGCACGCCCTCCATGATGCAGTTGCCATTGCCGATGATGGTCTGGCCGTCGGCATGGGTGGCGCGGTTGATGACCACATTCTCGCGAATGGTATTGTCGTCGCCGATAATGAGTTGGGTGTCTTCGCCTGTGAAGTCAAAGTCCTGCGGCAGCGCGCCGAGCACTGTGCCCTGGAAGACCTTGTTGTTCTTGCCCATCACGGTGCCAGCCATCACGCTGACATATGGATAGATAACGCACCCATCGCCAATCACGGTGTTTGCCTCGATATAGGCAAAGGGATATATCGTAACGTCGGCCCCGATTTTGGCCGAAGGATCTACAAAAGCTTGTGGTGAAATCATTTGCTAATTAAGATTGAAGCGTTTTACTAATTTTGTCCTCCTCCAAGGGCGCAATAGAGATCTACGACCGCCTGCATGCGGGTGAAATCGTCAGACACCTTCTTGAGTTTGCTTGACAGCAGGGCCTGCTGAGCAGTGATTACCTCGAGATAGGTAGCGCCGTTGGCCATGAGGGCATTGGCTGCCTCCACGTTGGCCTGGAGGGTCTCGGAGCGCTCTGCCTCAATGGCTGAGAGGGTGGTTGATGTCTCGTAGAGTTTGAGGGCGTTGCTCACCTCGCTGCCGGCATTGAGGATGGACTGCTGCCACTCGATATAGGCCTTCTCCTGCTGAGCCTTGGCCACCTTGAGACCTGCTATGAGCTGGCCGTGCTGGAAGATGGGCTGAGTGAGCGAAGTTACAGCATTGAGGAGCACCTTGCCCGGATTGACGATGCCACCGCCACCCGAGTTGGTCCATGTGGCAGAACCGCCCACGGTGATGTCGGGATAGAATGCAGAGCGTGCCTTGTTGGTGTTATAGAAGCAATTGGCGAGCGCCATCTCCTTGGCATGGACGTCGGGACGGTTTGCCAAAAGCTGGATACCCACGCCGGCACTGAGCTTGGTGGGCAGTGACTGCTCAGCAAAAGTGCCGCGCTCGATGTGCTGCGGAGCCTGGGCCAAGAGGAGGCTGAGCGAGTTCTCAACCTCGCGGATCTGGCGCTCAATCTCTGGCACTGAGGCCTTGACAGCGAGATAGCTGGCCTTGGCCGAGAGCACCGAAGCCTCGGTGTAGCCGTAGTATTTCTTCATCTCCTGCATTGTCTGCCAGGTCTTGAGAGTGAGGGTCTCGGTCTCCTTGGTTATGCGCAGCTGCTCGTCGAGCATAAGCAGGGTATAATAGCAGTTAGCCACGCCCGAGATGAGAGAGGTGCGCACTGCGCGCTGATGGTCGCGCGACTGGATGAGCGCAGCCTGCTGAGCGCGCTTGGCATTCATCAGTCCGCCAAAGAGATCAAGTGTCCATGAGGCCTTGACTGGCAGCGAATAAGTCTTAGAGGTCTTGGCGCCGTCCCAAGAACTGAGAGTTCCGCTTGGAGCAAACACAAAGGATGGCACATAGGCCAGCTTAGCCACCATAAGTGTCGCCTCAGCCTGCTTAACGGAGAGAGCCGCCGTCAGCAAGTCGCTGTTATTGGCCAGCGCGCTGTCGATAAGTGCCTGGAGCTTGGGGTCGGTAAATACCTCGCGCCAAGGAGTTGAACCCAGAGTGGTAGTATCGTTTACCGCCAGGGTGTCGAGATTGCTCACAACGTCGCGATACAATCCCTTGGTATCAACGTCTGGGCGCTCATACTTATTATAGATGCCGCAACTGCTGACCAGCAGTGTGGCTGCAAAGATAATATATAATGTGTATTTCATAGCGATATTATTTCTTTGATTTCACAGGGTTGGTGTATTGTTTGAGCTCAGTATCGTTGTCACCCTTTACAAGGCCCACGAACTTCAATGGGCTAACCTTCTCCTGCAGCCACTGGAAGATGACAAAGAGGCAAGGCACAATCAATACCTGAAGAATCATACCAATCAACATGCCGCCCACAGCACTCGCGCCGAGGGTTGAATTACCATTGGCACCTACGCCCGAGGCAAACATCAGTGGCAACAGACCGATAATCATAGCCAGAGAGGTCATGAGGATTGGGCGCAGACGAGCCGACGCACCAAGCACTGCCGACCACTTGATATCCATACCCATCTGGCGACGCTCAAGGGCGAACTGCACGATAAGGATGGCATTCTTAGCCAACAGACCCACGAGCATGATAAGCGCAATCTGCGTGTAGATGTCGTTGGCGTGGCCAAAGATATTGGTAAAGAGGAATGCGCCTGACAAACCAAAAGGTATTGACAGCACAACCGAGAGAGGCAGGATATAACTCTCGTACTGCGCAGAAAGGATAAGGTAAATAAAGATAAAGCAGAGGATAAAGATGAGGGCCGTGTTGTTAGAAGCCTCAGCCTCAGAGCGGGTCAGGCCCGAATACTCGTAGCCGTAGCCAGAAGGCAGGGTCTGCGCAGCCACTTCCTCTACAGCACGCATGGCATCACCCGAAGAAAATCCCGGAGCTGGCGACGCATTGACATTGATAGACGTAAAGAGGTTGAAGCGGTCGATGTTGGATGGGCCGTAAATCTTCTTGAGAGTGATAAAGCTTGACACAGGAGCCATCTCGCCGTTCACTCGCATATAGATGGTGTTCAGAGAGTTTTCGTCGATACGAGAATCTGGGCTGCCCTGAATCATCACGCGGTAGAGCTTGCCGTATGCGTTGAAGTTAGAGGAATACAAACCGCCGTAATAACCCTGAAGCACAGAGAGCACTTCCCTTGGCGAAGCGCCGGCGCGAGTACACTTATCTACATCTACCGAAATCTGATACTGAGGATAAGATGCGTTGAACGAAGTCATAGCATACAGAATCTCAGGGCGCTGATTAAGCGCCATAAGGAACTTGCCGGTCTCTTGAGCAAACTTATCTACCGAGCCGCCAGTCTTGTCCTGCATAGAGAATGTCAGACCGTTTGAAGCACCGTAGCCGGAAATCATTGGCGGTGCAAAAGCCATGACCTGGGCATTCTTCAAAGTAGAAGTCTGGGCGAAAATCTTCTTGATTACCTCGGTAGAAGACATATAGCCCTCCTCGCGCTCCTCAAATGGCTTGAGCTTTATAATAAAGGTACCCTGGTTAGAGCCCTGGCCCGCGATAAAGTTATAACCGATTACCTGAATTGAGGTTTGTATGGCGGGGTTGGTCTGCAGCATCTCCTGAATAGTCTGCATGGTCTCTGCAGTCTTGGCCTTGCCAGTACCAGGAGCCATAGACACAGTGGCAAAAACGGTGCCGGTATCTTCGTCAGGCACAAGACCCGTGCGGGTTGTCTGCATCAGATAAACCATGCCAGCGATAGAAACTACGACAATACCGATAGCCACATAGCGAGCCTTTACGAAGAACTCTACCATCTTGCGATAGCGGCCGAGCATCTTGTCGTAGGCGGTGTTAAACGCCATGTGGAACTTGTCAACCACAGTGAGCTTCTTGTTGGGGTCGTGAGCCTTGAGGAACAGGGCGCAGAGGGCTGGCGACAAGGTAAGCGCATTGACGGCGGAAATAATAATAGAGATGGCCATTGTCACACCAAACTCGCGATAGAACGAGCCGGATGTGCCGCCCATAAAGCTTACAGGGATAAACACAGCCGACATCACGAGGGTGATGGAGATAATGGCGCCGGAGATTTCATTCATGGCGTCGATACTGGCCACACGAGCCGACTTATAACCCTGGTCGAGCTTGGCGTGAACGGCCTCCACAACCACAATCGCGTCATCGACCACAATCGCGATGGCAAGCACCAAAGCCGAGAGAGTCAGCAAGTTAAGACTGAAGCCAAACAGGTTGAGGAAGAAGAATGTACCAATCAACGACACAGGCACTGCGATACAAGGAATAATTGTAGAGCGCATGTCCTGGAGGAAGATGTACACCACCAAAATCACAAGGATGAACGCAATGATGAGAGTCTCGATTACCTCGTCGATAGAGGCATAAAGGAACTCGGTCACGTCCTGGGCGTACACAATCTCCATGCCTGGAGGGAAAGACTTGGACAGCTTGTCCATCTCGGCCTTTACGTTTCTCACAATCTCGTTGGCATTGGTGCCCGACATCTGGGTAACCATGTTGGTAACGGCGGGCTTGCCGTTGCAGAGGTTGTTAACCACATAGGTCAAGGCGCCAAGTTCCACTTTGGCCACGTCCTTGAGACGGAGATTGCTACCATCGGCCTTTGAAACGAGCACAAGATTCTCAAACTCCTGAGCAGTCTTGAGGCGGCCGGTATAGCGAAGCACATACTCAAACTGAGTATCTACATTCTCGCCCAATTTACCAGGGGCGGCCTCGATATTCTGAGTAGCCAGCACGCCAGCCACGTCGGATGGCACAAGGTGGTGCTCCTTCATCTTGACAGGATCAAGCCAGATGCGCATAGAATAAGTCTTGGCGCCGAAACCATCGCACGAGCCAACGCCCTTGACACGCTGAATTACTGGAGCTACGTTGATATTGTTATAATTGGTGAGGAACTCCTCAGAATACTGGCCCTTGTCGGAAGAGAGGGCGTAAATCAGCACCTGAGAAGTCTGGCGTTTGGTGGTAGTCACACCCACACTCACTACCTCGGAAGGCAGGAGGTTCTGGGCCTGAGCCACGCGGTTCTGCACATTCACCGCTGCCATGTCGGCGTCGGTGCCTTGGGCAAAATAAATTGTGATTGAGGCACTACCGTCGTTGGTGGCGGTAGATGTCATATAGGTCATGTTCTCCACACCGTTGATACTTTCCTCAAGCGGAGCAATCACGGAGTTGAGCACAGTCTGAGCATCAGCACCCTGATAGGATGTGCGCACGGAAATCGTTGGCGGCGCAATGCTCGGATATTGTTCGATAGGCAGGCCCACCAATCCAATAATACCCAATATCACAATCAATATTGAGATTACGGTTGAGAGCACCGGCCTTTTGATAAAGGTTTCGAGTTTCATAATAATTTCAAATTTTGAATTTTCCGCTATGTGCTATGCTTTCACCGCGAGAGTGCGCCAAGGAGCATCGCCCATATTACATAATTCATAATTATTTTATTTCTTCATTTTGCTTAAATCTGCAGCGCCCATCTTCTTGGCCATCTCAATCTTCTGAGCAGCCTGCTCCTCGGTGATAGGAGTGATTTCCATACCGTCAGACAAGGTAGAAAGACCCTGGCTGACAATGCGGTCGCCGGCCTTAAGGCCTTCTGTAACAATGTAGGTCTGACCGTCGTTGACATCAGCGACCTTAATTACGTTGAAGGTCACCTTATTGTCCTTGCCAACAAGATATACATACTTCTGATCCTGCACTTCTACGGTCGCACTCTGAGGAATCACGATTGCATTTTGGGTAGTATAAGGCACGAGGAGGTTGCCGGCGCCACCTGTCTTGAGCAGATGGTCTGGGTTGGCAAACTCTGCGCGCAAAGACACCGAGCCTGTGGCTGGATCAATCACACCGCTGATGGTGCTGACCTTGCCGACCTTGTCATAAATGCTGCCGTCGGCGAGCTTGAGCTGCACACCTGGGAAAGCATTGAGGATACTCTTGCTGTCGCCCGAATTGCGAGTCATCTCCAGAAGCTGCTTCTCGGTCACTGAGAAATAAACGTACATGGTCTCGATGTTAGACACTGTGGTGAGAGGCTCTACGCTTGAGCTGCTTACCAAAGCACCCACACGATAAGGGATTGAGCCCACAACGCCATTGGCTGGACTCTTGACATAGCAATACGAGAGATTCTGGCGAGCAGCGGTGAGGGCTGCATTGGCTGATGCCACGCCTGCCTTGGCTGTTGCTACGGCAGCTTCTGCTTGATTGAGGGCATTCACAGCTGTCTGATACTCATAATCGCCGATGATATTCTTATTCAGCAATTCCTTTTTGTTGTTGCAAGTGAGGCGAGCGGTAGCCAGGGCTGCATTTGCCTGATTAAGGCTTGCGTTTGCCTGATTTACGGCTGCGTTTGCCTTATTTACGTCCTCGCGATATGTGACGTCGTCAATCACAAACAGGGTCTGGCCGGCTGTGACTGTGGCACCTTCGTCCACGCACACCTTCACGATATTACCAGCCACGCGTGGACGAATTTCAACGTCCTGCTTACCGCGGATTGTGGCGGGATAGGTGTAGTTAAGTTCGGGACTGGCGGTAGTGACTGTTCTCACCGCGTACTCATTTGACTGCTGTTGCTGCTGTGGATTGCCACAACTGCTAGCTACTACTGCGCACAAAGCAACAAGTGCGGCAGTACTCAGTTTGATTGCGTTCTTAAAGTTCATAATATAGATAATTTTTATTGTTTTCTCAAATTGATTGGCAAAGTTAACAATAAATACACATTGAAAATAGATTAAACGTGCCCAATTTTTGTTCTATTTCACCACAAATGCCTATTATTTAAAAAAGATTAACATAACACACTCAAAAAAACACACTTTTACCTTGCAAAAACGCACAATTTGAGCACCGCCAAGCCCACTTGCGTGAGCAATTAGCCTGCTCGGCCAGACATAAAACCAAACCGCTCTATTATATAATAATATAAATAATGTATATAGCGGCATTATTACATCAAAATGGGTAAAAACGGTGACAATATGACCAACCTGCCACGGCAGACTGCATTTGCGCAATGCGGCCGCCCAAATTACACCAACTAAATAGCCGAAAATCTACAATCAGCCTCTTTTTTGCATCCGACAAGAGAGATTTTGTGGTCAAAATGACCCATTTACCATTTG
>JAZUHM010000217.1:0-11943 GCA_045641725.1 Bacteroidaceae bacterium
GATCAATTCTTGGAATATGCCGCGCAGCATAAGGAACTTCATTTTCTTGTGACACCGATTGGCTGCGGTATAGCAGGCTTTAGTCCTTCTGATATTGCGCCGTTGTTTGCTGCGGCCAAAGAAATGGAAAACGTGTCGCTGCCAAAATCCTTTTGGAATGAACTATAAAATATAGAAAAATGGCCAATCTACAGAATATTTGCTTCTGTGAATTGGCCATTTTTCGTTGATTTAGTATTTGCGGAAATCGTATTTTTCGCGAAGGGGCACTTGCTTTTCCGGCTCAAGAGATTTAAAATAGCTTTTCCAGCCTGGGCAGAAGTTTATGTGCCAGCGCCAGAAACGTCCCATGAACGATTTCGGATTTTTTTCGTAATTGGCGCGAAACTTGCAGTTTTCGCACTGATAAGTTTTGGTTGCCATAGTATTATTGTTTTTTGAATTTCTTTTTAAGTCTTTTTATTCCCTCTACGCCGAGTATTGTCAAGCCGCTATATTGAAAAGTCTTTGCCATGCCGAAAAGTATAATCCACAAGATGCCTTTCAGTTCTACGGATATAGGCAATGCCATTTGCGCAAAGGAGAGTATATAGCATGGAATGCAGCAGGCCAGCACTATTACTCCTGTGCGGAACGAGAGTTTGCTGAGCCAATTTTTTATTTTCAGAAATGCGTTATTCATTTTGCATTAGCAATGCTTCTATGGCAGTCGCAAAACTTCTTTTGTGGCTGTCGGTTCAAAGCGAGCTACTATTTTGTCTTGTTGATTAATGAGAAATTTTGTGAATTTTGCGAATGACAAACAGACAGATAATCAATAGGGTAGGGAAGACGGCTGCGGCAAGTATTCCGCTTTGAATATTGTTTGACTCTGTCTTGGTGAATAGCCCCACTAGCGATGGGCCGAAAGTGCCACCTGCATCGCCGCCCAGAGCGAGGAGCGCAAAGAGTGCCGTGCCGCCACAGGGGATGCGCTTGGAGGTGATGCTGATAGAACCAGGCCACATGATGCCTACGGCCAGACCGCTGACCATGCATCCTGCCAGGCTGATGATAGGGATGTGAACCAGGGAGGCTGTCAGATAAGCCGCCAGACTCAATACTCCCGCACCGGTCATATAGCCAACCAAATCCATGTTCTGCCCTCGTTTGCCGTACCACAGACGCCCAAGTCCCATGCAGAAGGCAAAGCCGCAGGGGCCTGCCAAATCGCCGATGGCTTTGTCAACGCCCAACGAGGCTTCGGCAAAGGCAGATGTCCACTGTGCCATAGTGCTCTCGGAGGCTCCCGCAGCTATCATCAGGAGCAGAAATGGCCAAAACTTCTTATTGCCAAGCAGTTGCGTCATGTTCATGCCTTGAGAGTCTTGCACAATTGGCTCGATGGGGCAGGTTGCAAAATTGATGATGTTGTAGAGGGGGATCAAGGCCCACAGAAAGGCCAGGAGGCGCCAGTTCTCTAATCCGAAGCACGTAAAGAAAAGCGTGGAAACCAATATCACACACACCGCGCCCCAGCAGTAGAACGAGTGAAGCAGGCTCATCATGCCCTCCTTGTTGGGAAAAGGGCACGCCTCGATGATAGGACTGCACAAAACCTCTATCAAACCGCTTCCGACGGCGTAGATTCCAACGCAGATGAGTATGCCAATCATTGGGTCGGGTAGTAATTCGGGCAGTACAGCCATGCTTGCAAGACCGACGGCTGACGTAATCTCCGACATGATGATGCTCTTGCGGTAATTGATATTCTTGAATTTTGCACACAAGAAATCCGTGACCAATTGCACAATATAAAAAACGGCAGGAATCAGTGCCAGACTTGCCAACGATATTTCATACTCACGATGAAATGCCATAAACAGCAGCGGGGGGAAATTAGCAACGATGGCCTGTGTGACGAAGCCCAGATAGCAGGCCCATTTTGTTTTATTGTAGTCGGCGAGTTTCATCAGATTATTCAATGGGCTGCTACTTTGCCTTGTTTGTCAATGAGAAATTTTGTAAAATTCCATTTGATGTCGGCTTTTTGTGCGTAGTCGGGCGTTATAATAGAAAATCTATTCATGTTAGTTTTCAGTTTGTTAAGGCATAGTGTTGTCAATGTCTGATGGGGTGTATCCTATGCAGAATAATACCGCTACTGCTGCAAATACGAGTAAGAGCAGCGTGCTATAGATAGTACTGAATGCCTTGAGGCGAGGAAACCATGTTTTACTGTTTAATCCCATTGTTTGCAAAGAGCTCCAGATGCCGTGGTTGAGGTGTAGCCAGAGAGCCACCAGCCAAATGAGGTAAAGAACTGTGTAGATATAGCCTGCAATAGTGTGATTGCCGATGCCGTGGAATGTGTTTACAATGTGGTAGATACCATTGGTGGCAAGGGCAGTGTCTGCGCCGCCCGAGAGTTCCGTCAGCATCATGTTTGACCAGAAGTGGTAGAGGTGCAAACCCAAACCGAGTATAACGATGGTGCCCAGGCTAAACATGTGTTGGCTTGCCCATTCCACATCGTCGGGTTTTACTTTGATAGCATAGGGCTGCGGGCCACGGGCCTGGAGGCTCCATATTACCAGATGGAATGCCAAGACAAAGTGAATAAATACCAGTACGGCCAGGATTGCGGTGGCAGCCACTGCATACCAGTTAGAGCCCAGAAATTCGCAGATTGAGTTATAAGCCTCTGCGCTAAACAAAGCCACAGCATTCATTGATGCGTGGAATGTGAGAAATAGTACTAATGCTATTCCTGTCGTGGCCATAATAACCTTACGGCCAATAGATGATTTCATTAACCACATAATACAAGGGGTGTTCTATAGATTAGATTTATTTGTTGTTTTGTTGTTGTTGCATTTCTTGGATTTGGGTCATAGCCTTGTGCGCCATAGTGTGCGTTTCGCCCAGCAGGTGGTATTTGTGGAATGGTACAAGCTTGACGGCCACAGAGTTGTGCAGGTCTTTTAGCTGGATACATTCGTTTATCAGGTCGGCATTGGCAGACTTTGCGTTGGGAGTCCTGTCGTAGTTCTGCTGGATATAAGAAACGTTTGTCAAGAATATGATGTCGGAGCCTTGGGGCACTGTTTTCATGGTGTGAATCATAACTTGCAGTATCATGCGGAATTCGGTAGTTTGAGTGTCGGAGATGGTGTATGTTTCAACAATATTGTCGTCTTTTTGCATTATAAAAGCCCCGCCGCTGCATCGCTCCTCGTGGCTGTAGTCGCACGAGCCGCCGCACCAGACGTAATAGACGCCTTGCACCATTCGCAATTGGTGCTGTCTCACAACTCTCTCCCTACCTGATTTCATCAGATTATTCAATGGGCTGCAGTTCGCCAGTGGTAGAGTCCATGATATATCCCTTCACAACAATGTTTTTAGGTACAAGGGGATGGTTCCTTACCAGGTCAACGGTTTGCAATACAGCCTCGTTGGTGTCGTCGAAACCGTGGAGCCACGATTCCAGATCAATGCCGCAATGTTTCATCAGAGTGATATGCTCTTCGTCGATGCCACGCTTGCGCATAAGGTCGAGCATCTCCTTGCCGTCCATACCCTGCACGCCACAGCCCGTGTGGCCGATTATCATCACCTCGTTTACTCCCAGCTCGTATATAGCTACCAGCAGAGAGCGCACCGTTGAGTCAAAGGGGTTGGTGATAGAGCCGCCCGCATTCTTGATAATCTTGACATCGCCGTTTTTGATGCCCAACGCCGCCGGCAGCAGTTGCACGAGACGCGTATCCATGCAAGTCACGATGGCAATCTTGCGGTCGGGATATTTGCTGGTGGCATATTGCTCATACATCTTTTCGGCCACAAACTTCTTGTTGTATGCAAGCATCTCGGTCAGCGGGTCGTTCGCATCCTGAGTAGAGTCGTTGGCAGGCTCGTCTTTAATAGAGGCCAGCAGTTGTTGAGCCAAAGGGTGGCCCATCTCGGCAGCCAGGCCAAGCAGTTCCTTAGCCCTTGCCACGTCTTTTTCAACGCCATTGCCAGTGAGAAATCTTCTGCCTACAGAAAAGTTAATCTCAGCATCTTCGTTATACGAGTTCATGTAGTTGAAGTTTTTGGGGTTATAATTAAATAATGTAGTAGTTCGCAGCAGGAGAGATCGCAAAGTTTGTCAGTATTTTATACAGAGAGACAATAACTTTGTGCAAAAGTACAGAAAAAAATATAGAATGAAAAATCTTTATGATATTTTGTGCAATAAGTTAGACTTTTTTGATAAACAGCAATTCACATGCATTCGTGTCGGAGGGCCGAAAAGAAATATTTCTTCGCGTAAAAAAATGTTTTTATCGTGATGAAAAAATTTAAATGCGACTTAAATTTGGTTCACAGCGCTGTGAACAAACGTTCATAGCGCTGTGAACAATCGTTCACACCGCTGTGAACAATCGTTCACAGCGCTGTGAACGGAATTTATCTCGAAGAACAAGATTTTTTGAACGGAGAAAAGTATTTTTATCTCGAAACAAACACTAAATTGTTTGTCGTACGACTCGGCAAGTTAGGGTGAAAGTTTATTTGAAATTATAGACGAGCCCATATTTTTCGTGCAGTTTGCGAAGTGAGCCGTCGGTCTTCATTTCTGAGATAAGGCTGTTTATCTCTTTCAGCAAGTCATCTTGTCCTTTACACATTAGTACTCCTATATAGGAATGTGTAAAGGGTGTGTCGATCATCGGTGCGGCGAGGCGCTTGTCGGTTTCGATGTAATATGGTGCTTCGGTTATTTCGGTTATCATTATGTCGGCTTTGCCTTCGGCTATGAGCGATGGAATTTCTTCATTTTGGGTGTGAACAATGATTTTGGCACGCTGTAGGTTTTCTTTGGCAAACTTTTCGTTCGTTCCACCGGGATTTATGATAACGGTTACTTCGGGTTTGTCGATGTCTGCGAGTGATTTAAATCGTGTGGAATCGGTTGCGCGGCAGAGTATTGTCTTGCCATTGGCGAGATAGCCGTTGCTCATAAGCATCTGTTGCTGACGTTGCTGTGTGATGGTGATGCCGCCGATTGCCAAATCAAATTTTTGGGGTAGTGCCATTACGTCCGAGGTCAGTGTGGGCCACGAGGTCTGCACAAACTGAATGTCAACATCCAGCCTTTTGGCTATTGCTTCGGCCAATTCAATGCCAAATCCCCAGTATTTGCCATCGGTTTCGGCAAAGGTCAGCGGGCGATAGTCGCCTGTTGTGCCTACCAGTAGTACGCCGCGCTGCTTGATGCGCATGATGGTGCTGTCGTTTTTGTGCTCAAAGTGTTTGTCGGTAGTTTCGCACGATGATACGGGCGTTGCCATTGAAACGCAAAATATGGCTATCAGGGCAAAAATTGCTTTCTTGATTAGATATGTGCGCATTTTCATAGTTTTATAACTTAGATTGTGTTTGTCTGCTGATATTTCAATCTGGTTGCTTTTGGCAATTTTGACACAACGAGGCTGTATGATTCTGCAATAAGTTGCTTTATTAAATCAGCTTCCAGATTTTCGTAATACACGTCGCTCCAATGCTTCTTGTTCCAATGCCATGCTGGGGTGATGGCGGAAAATTGTTGGCGTAGTTCCTCGTTTCGGTCTGGAGTGAGTTTTATTGCAAATCTTGGCGCTCCATCTTTTATGTTGTGTTCGTTACTGCCGAGCCATAGGCACAGAAATATCTTGCCCTCGATACGGAAGGTAATAATGTCGTCGCCAAAAGGCTGGTCTTCGGTCACACCAAGAATGGAAAGTGTGAATTCTCTAACTTGTTCGATGTCCATAGTTTTATTGCTTGTTGCGCAGAATTCTACGTCTGACACTTTTTACTGCGGGAGTGTAATGTGGTAATTCCATTGTTTGGAGTCGTAGTATGAGTTCTTCCGATAGTTCGGGGTATAATTTGCACATCTTGTGTGCTAATTTCATGCACAGTGCCTGAATGCTTGGAGCTTCGTCGGGACTTGTCATTTTGTCAAGGCAGTAGTCGAGGAAGTCTGTCCGTAAGTCAGCTTTTGTTATATCCTGGCGCTCAATGATGCCGAGCAGTGGTCGCAGCACAGATGAATTCTTGGTGTTCAGCGCAATGTCTATCAGTTCGTTTATCATTGGGTGTAGCTGGGCAAGTTCGGCATCTGTGGCTTTGGTTAAAGCACATAGGGCATTGCGCGCTACCTGGGCGTCGGTGTCGTTTATGTATTGCCTGGCAAAATCGCACAGCCCTCCCGCCTCGGAAATTCGTTGGTAAATGCCAGTGATCAGCAGGCGGCTATATGAGCCTTTTATGTCTTCTCGTGTCATTTTGCTGTGATGGTATGATGCCAGGTTCTTTTTGTCGTGTGTGTTGTTGTGGTTGTGTCTTGCAAAAGTAATAAGAAATCATTATATCCAGCATGATTTGTGTTGTTTTTTTGCTGCGTTCTTATTCTGCGAGGCAAATTGCAGGGGTTATATTATATTATTTGTTCGTGCGCGCATAATATTTAATTATGTATTGATGAGTTGTTATTTGCAAAAACTACCAGACTTATTGCTGCCTGCGAGTACGAATCAAATATGGAATTCTTTATTTATGGCGCTGTCTTTGGTTTTCTTCCTACGGCTATGTATTTTGGAGATATAGGGGAGATATTGTGAAGATATAGTGGAGATATGGGGACGAATGTCTTTTTGTGTTGGCGGGTTAATTGGAAAATAGTCAGGCGGCTAAACATTTTTTAATATTTGTGTCTCAAATGTGGAAATATTTCACTATTTTGTACTAAAATATAGACAAACTTAATTTTTCTTGCAAAAAAATACCAAGTATTGTGATTTTATTTATTACCTTTGCACAAACAAATTAAGTTGCACACAATATGGAACCACTTAAGCATGAATGTGGCGTTGCGATGGTGCGCCTGCTCAAGCCTCTTGAATACTATAAAAACAAGTATGGCACCTGGACTAAGGGTCTCGATGAACTCTATCTCTTGATGGAGAAACAGCACAACAGAGGTCAGGAGGGCGCTGGCGTTGCTTGCGTGAAGATGACTGCTACTCCCGGCAACGACTATATGTTTCGCGAGAGAGCTCTGGGGGCTTCGGCTATCAAGGAGATTTTTTCTACTATCCACAGCGAGATTAGTGCTTCTCCCTCGGATTGCCACCAGGACGTTGCTTATGCAAAAAACAACTTTTCGTTTGCAGGAGAGATTTATATGGGCCACCTCCGGTATAGTACTACCGGCAAGAGTGGCCTTTCTTATGTGCATCCGTTTATGCGCCGCAACAATTGGAAGGCGCGCAACTTGTGCTTGTGCGGCAATTTCAATATGACTAATGTTCAGGAGATATTTGAGAGCATTGTCAAGGACGGACAGCATCCGCGTGCCTATTCCGACACGTTTATCTTGCTTGAGCAGATTGGCCACTATCTCGACATGGAGAGCCAGCGCCTTTACAACGAGGGCGAGGCTAAGGGGCTGACGGGGCGCGATATCACTCAGTATATTGAGGATAATATCGACATGGCAAATGTGCTTAAGGCTTCTTCTAAGCTTTGGGACGGCGGTTTCGTGATCTGCGGCACCACGGGCAGCGGCGAGATGTTTGCCATGAGAGACCCTTGGGGCATACGACCGGCATTCTGGTATAGAGACGAGGAGCAGATTGTGGTGGCATCGGAGCGCCCCCTGATTCAGACAACATTGTTTTGCGATATCAACAGAGTGCATGAAATTCAGCCTGGCCAGGCAATTATTGTCAATAAGCGGGGCGAGTTGCGCATAGAGCAGATTTTGGAACCCAAAGATAAGAAAGCCTGCTCTTTTGAGCGCATCTATTTCAGCAGGGGCAGCGACAAGGATATCTATAAAGAGCGCAAGAGTCTCGGCCGCCAGTTGGTTCTGCCAATACTCAAGGCAATCGGTGGTGATTTGAAACACACGGTATTCTCGTTTATTCCTAATACTGCCGAGGCGGCATTCTATGGTATGGTTGAGGGCTTTAATGATTATCTCAATCAGGAGAAGGCACAAAATATCAAGGCTCTGGGTGCCAATGCTACGCCGGCAGAGATAGAGAAAATCCTGAATCAGCGAATCCGCAGCGAAAAGGTTGCATGGAAAGATATAAAACTCCGCACATTTATTGCCGAAGGAAATACAAAGAATGAGCTTGCTGCCCATGTGTATGACATTACTTACGGCAGTGTGGAGCCGTATGTTGACAATCTGGTGGTGATAGACGACTCGATTGTGCGCGGCACAACTCTCAAGGAAAGCATTATCCGCATTCTCGACCGCCTGTGCCCCAAGAAGATTGTGATAGTCTCGTCTTCCCCACAGGTTCGTTATCCGGACTATTATGGTATCGATATGAGCCGCATGGATGAGTTTATTGCTTTCCGTGCTGCGATAGAGCTGCTTAAAGACCGCGGCAATGACAGGCTTATCAAGGAGGTTTTCGCTAAGTGCAAAGCTCAGGAAAACCTGCCAAAGGAGGAGATTGTCAATTATGTACGCGAGATTTATGAGCCTTTTACTCAAGAGGAAATCTCCGAGAAGATGGCTGTGATGCTCCGCTCGCAAGATGTCAGGGCCGAAGTCTGCATTGTTTATCAGACACTGGAGGGATTGCACGAGGCATGTCCGGAGCATGAGGGCGACTGGTATTTCAGCGGACATTATCCAACTCCAGGCGGAAATGCCCGTGTCAATAAGGCGTTCATTGAATATGTAGAACAGAATTATTAAAAATAGCGAATAAACTAAAAAACAATTAGATATGCGAAACGTAACACTATTGCTTGACGATGGCACCCGATTTAAGGGAAAATCGTTTGGCTATGAGGCACCAATTGCCGGCGAGGTGGTGTTTAATACTGCTATGATGGGCTATCCCGAGAGTTTGACCGACCCATCGTATGCAGGCCAGCTTATGGCTCTCACCTTTCCGCTCGTAGGCAATTATGGTGTGCCCGAGTTTAAGATGGAGGACAATGGCATTGCCACTTTTATGGAGAGTGACAAGATTTATGCCAAGGCTATCATTGTAAGCGAATATAGCGGTGAATACTCTCACTGGAATGCGTGTGAGAGTCTTGCAGACTGGCTTAAGCGCGAAAAAGTGCCAGGAATTACTGGCATTGACACTCGCGAGCTGACCAAGGTGTTGCGTGAGCATGGTGTTATGATGGGCAAGATTCTCTTTGACGATGAGCCTGACAACATCCCCACTGCGCAGTATGAGGGCGTGAATTACGTAGAGCAGGTAAGCTGCAAAGAAGTGATTCGCTATAATGAGGGCGCTGACAAGAAGATTGTTCTTGTGGATTGTGGTGTAAAGCATAATATCCTGCGCTGTCTTGTTCGTCGCGGCCTTGAGGTTATTCGCGTGCCATGGGATTATGATTTCAACGACATGGAGTTTGATGCTCTGTTCCTTGCAAATGGTCCTGGCGATCCCGATACTTGTGTGAAGGCTGTAGATAATATCAAGAAATTCCTCGGACGCCCAGATACTAAGCCAGTAATGGGCATTTGTATGGGCAATCAGCTCCTTTCAAAGGCTGCCGGCGCAAGTATCTATAAACTTAAATATGGCCACCGCAGCCATAACCAGCCGGTAAGAATGGTGGGCACAGAGCGCTGCTTTGTGACAAGCCAGAACCACGGATATGCTGTTGACAGCCGCACCCTGCCTTCTGATTGGACTCCGCTCTTTGTCAATATGAATGACGGCAGCAATGAGGGCGTTAAGCATGTCTCAAAGCCTTGGTTCTCCGTGCAGTTCCATCCAGAGGCTTGCAGTGGTCCTGTTGATACCGAGTTCTTGTTTGATGATTTCGCAAAAATGCTTCACAATTCTTAATTTAAAATATGTAGAAACTATGCGTGACGAAAATATAAAGAAAGTACTTCTCTTAGGCTCTGGCGCACTTAAGATTGGTGAAGCCGGCGAGTTTGACTACTCTGGTTCTCAAGCACTTAAAGCCCTCAAGGAAGAAGGGATAGAGACAATACTTATAAACCCGAACATTGCCACCGTGCAGACATCCGAAGGCGTTGCAGACCAGATATATTTCCTGCCTGTGACTCCCTATTTCGTGGAAAAGGTGATCGAGAAAGAGCGCCCAGAGGGCATCCTGCTCTCGTTTGGTGGTCAGACCGCCCTTAACTGTGGCGTGGAACTCTCGCAGACCGGTGTACTTGAAAAATATAATGTCAAAGTGCTCGGTACTCCCGTGAGTGTAATCATGGATACTGAAGACCGTGAGCTTTTTGTAGAAAGACTGAACGAAATCGACGTCAAGACTATCAAGAGCCACGCTTGCCTCAACATAGAGGAAGCAAAAGCCGCAGCCGCCGATTTGGGCTATCCTATCATTGTGAGAGCCGCTTACGCTCTTGGTGGCCTGGGCTCCGGATTTTGCGATAATGAGGAGCAGCTCGTTACAATCTGCGAAAAAGCATTCTCATTCTCTCCTCAGGTGCTTGTGGAGAAGAGCCTCAAGGGCTGGAAGGAAGTCGAGTACGAAGTTGTGCGCGACAAATACGACAACTGCATCACCGTCTGCAATATGGAGAATTTCGACCCGCTTGGCATTCACACCGGCGAGTCTATCGTTGTGGCTCCGTCACAGACCCTCACCAACTCTGAGTATCACAAGCTGCGTGCGCTGGCAATCAAGATTGTGCGCCATGTGGGCATCGTGGGTGAGTGTAATGTGCAGTATGCTCTCGATCCAAACTCTGAGGATTATAGAGTGATTGAGGTAAATGCGCGTTTGAGCCGTTCTTCTGCGCTTGCCTCTAAGGCCACTGGCTATCCGTTGGCTTTTGTGGCTGCAAAGCTCGGTCTCGGCTATGGATTGTTTGAGCTCAACAACTCTGTCACTCGCACCACCAGCGCATTCTTTGAGCCTGCCCTCGACTATGTTGTCTGCAAATTGCCTCGCTGGGATTTGAGTAAGTTCCGTGGTGTTGACCGCGAATTGGGCTCAAGCATGAAGTCTGTAGGCGAGGTGATGTCTATCGGCCGCACCTTTGAGGAAGCAATTCAAAAAGGTATGCGCATGATTGGCCAGGGCATCCACGGCTTTGAAGGCAATAAGGAAATCGAGATAGACAACATCGACGAAGCCCTGACAGAACCGACTGACAAGCGTCTGCTTGTGATTTCTCAGGCCTTGCGCGAGGGATATAGCATTGAGCGCATACATGAATTGACACGCATTGACTGCTGGTTCTTGCAGCGACTCAAGAATATTTCTATCACAGCCCAGCAAATAGCGGATTGTGGCAATATCAATCGACTGGAGTACGAACTTTTTGTCAAGGCAAAGCGTCAGGGATTCTCTGATTTCCAGATTGCACGCGCCCTTGGCATGGAAACTGACATGGACATCGAGAAAGCCATGCTGTTAGTTCGTTCTAAGCGCAAGCTGATGGGCATCTTCCCCTATGTGAAGCAGATTGACACTCTTGCTGCCGAATATCCTGCACAGACAAACTACCTCTATGTTACCTATAGCGCTGTGGCTCACGATATTAAGTACGAAATGGACCGCCGCTCCGTGATTGTGCTTGGCTCTGGCGCATATCGCATCGGTTCTTCTGTGGAGTTTGACTGGTGCGGCGTGCAGGCGCTCAATACTATCCGCAAAGAAGGCTATCGCTCTGTGATGATCAACTATAATCCCGAGACAGTGTCAACGGATTACGACATGTGCGACCGTCTCTATTTCGACGAACTCACCTTTGAGCGCGTGATGGATATTATTGAACTCGAGACTCCTTTTGGAGTAGTCGTGTCAACTGGTGGCCAGATTCCAAACAATCTGGCAATGCGCTTGGATTCGCAGACTGTGCCAATCCTTGGAACTTCGGCCAAGAACATTGACAACGCCGAAGACCGCGATAAGTTCTCGGCAATGCTCGACCGCATCAATGTGGATCAGCCAGAG
>JAZUHM010000218.1:0-3917 GCA_045641725.1 Bacteroidaceae bacterium
CGTTGATGTCGAAGATGGGCTGCAGTTTGGTAATGCCTTCTTCGGAGATGCCGTTGGCGGCGAGCTCGGCCTTGACATTGTCGATGCCAATCTTGTCGAGCTTGTCGATGGCGGTGGTGATCTCTATGATTTTGTCAGGGAAGCCAATGATGTTGGCCAGGCCTGTGAGAATCTTGCGGTTGTTGATGCGGATGCTGACGCGGATGCCAAACTTGGTGAACACGGTGTCGATAATCTGCATCAGTTCAACCTCGTTGAGCAGCGAGTCGGAGCCCACCACGTCGGCGTCGCACTGGTAGAACTCGCGATAGCGGCCCTTCTGCGGACGGTCGGCGCGCCACACCGGCTGAATCTGGTAGCGCTTGAATGGCATCTGGAGTTCCTCGCGGTGCTGCACCACATAGCGCGCAAACGGCACGGTGAGGTCGTAGCGCAATCCCTTTTCGCAAAGGCGTGCGGCGAGGTGGCCGGTGCCGCCTTCGCTCAGTTCCTCTGGCTTCACGCCCTTGAGGAAATCGCCTGAGTTGAGGATTTTAAAGAGCAGTTTGTCGCCCTCTTCGCCATATTTGCCCATCAGTGTAGAGAGGTTCTCCATGGCGGGAGTCTCAATCTGGCGGAAACCATAGAGGGCGTAAACCTCGCGTATGGTGTTGAAGATATAGTTGCGCTTGGCCATTTCTACAGGGCCGAAGTCGCGCGTTCCTTTAGGTATGCTTGGTTTGTTCATTGTATGTGATATTATTTATTGTCTTGTATGTGCGATTTCATAATATATATTCCCACAGAGCTCACAGAGTTCACGGAGAATTTGATGTGACTAAGTTTTTTGACCACAGAGGAACTCACAGTTGTGAGTGGAGTTCACAGAGCTGCCTCTAATAACCATTTATTGTCTTTTATGTGCGATTTCATAATATATATTCCCACAGAGCTCACAGAGTTCACAGAGAATTTGATGTGACTAAGTTTTTTTGACCACAGAGGGAACTCACAGTCGTGAGTGGAGTTCACAGAGCGGCCTCTAATAACCATTTATTTTTCGATGGACTCCGTTAATGAGTTTTTCTTCGTTAAAATTGATTAGCAGACCATACCTTTTATTTAATAGTCGCATATAAGTGAGTATTTGTTTGTGGAAGACGTCTTTCATCTCCAAAACAGATTTTAGTTCTACAACAATTTCATTTTCGACAAGAATATCGACAAATTTATTTGATGCCAAAGTGACTCCTTTGTATGTGACAGGAACAGGCACTTCCGCAGCGGCATTTAATCCTTGCAAAGATAATTCATGAAGAAGTGCATATTTGTAGCAGTCTTCTGAGAGCCCTGGGCCTAATGTTTTGTGAACTTCGATGGCGGCTCCTATGATTTTGCTTGTTAGTTCGTGTGAAGTCATGTTCTTATCAAGGGCTCTGTGTTCTCTACTCACGAAGCGAAGCGGCACGTGAGTGTCTCTGTGTGCGGAGATGTGTGAGATAAGACTCTGTGGTCTCTGTGTACTCTGTGGGAAAATTTTAGATTATGCTTGAGTCTTGTTCTTCTTGATATAGCCGAGGATAGAGACGGCGAGGGCTGCGAGCAGTGTGAGCACGAGCAGTGCAATAGCGATATAGGCGATGGTCTCGGTCATGCTGATTGAGGCGGGCTTGTACTGCATGTGGATTGCATGCTTGCCGGCGGGGATATAAGCGGCGCGGAGCATGTAGTTGGCGCGGCCCAGTTCGAGCGGCTGTCCGTCGATGGTGGCCTCCCAGCCTGGGTAATAAATCTCAGAGAACACCACCACGCCGCCGTTGGCCGACTGCACCTCGTAGTCGAGGGCGTTAGGCTCGTATTTTGTGAGGCTGACGGTGCTTGCAGAGTCTTGCGCGGCGCTCTTTGGCGCTTTGGCAAAGGCAGACTCAAAGGCTTTGTCAACCACGACGCACTTGTGGAGATTTACGCTGCCGATGGCGTCGATTTCCTCGTTAGGAGTGCTGACGTATTTGATTTCTTCCACAAACCAGGCATTGCCCATTGCGTGAGGATTCTGCAGGGCGAAAGACTGCTCGGGGCTCTGGCCAACGATAAAGTACTTGGTGTTGAGCATGTTGAGCACAGGGCAGATGCTGTCACCGTTGAGCAGGCTGAGGTCGCCGTTGGTTTCCTGCAGTGCCTTGATGACGGCTGGCATCTCGGTGGAGATGTGGCGGTCAATGAGGTCTTGGTAGCGGCCCAGCTTTACAGCGCTATAGCCGCCGATGCTCTTGTGGAAATATGAGGTCTCGTTTTCGTTGAATGTGTTGCGGGTGAAGTTGAGCACGCGGAAATCGGGGTCTTTGTCTTGGAGAATCTGCTCGTCGGAGGGAGTCTTGACAAACGACTCAGTCACCACGTGAGGCATCACGAAGTTCTGATTGTTGAGATAGCGCTTGTTGATGCTAAACATGTCAAACAAGCAGAGCACAATCAGTGCTGCGCACATTGCCCAGGCGGGGAATTTCTTTATTTTTACAAACAAGAAAACCACAGTGGCGCCGAGGATGATGTAGATGAGGCTTCGCCATGCGTCGGCGCTGAGAATGGCCTCGTGCACGTTGGCGAGGTCCTGCAAAACCTCGGGATATTTAGCCAGCGCGTCTTGTTCCTGCAGCGATGTACTTGGGATGATGCCGGGACTTATTGCAAAGATAAATGCCGTGAGGCCCACGATGCCAAGGCTGATCCAGATGCCAAGTGTGTTCTTGGCGCTGGTGTTGTCAGGGGCTTCTGTCTTGCTCTTGATAATCTTGGCGAGCGCCATGATGCCGAGCAGCGGCATGGTAAACTCGGCAATCACGAGGATGGAGGATACCGTGCGGAACTTATTGTAGAACGGCACATGGTCGATGCAGAACTGTGTGAGCGGCATGAAGTTGTGGCCCCACGAGAGGAGTATCGAGATGATGGTGGCGGCCAAAAGTGCCCATTTCATCGGGCCTTTTACTACAAACAGGCCGAGGAAGAACAGGAACACGATAATGGCGCCCACATATACCGGGCCGCTTGTGCCGGGCTGGTTGCCCCAATACATCGAGAAGTTGTCGTAGTATTCGGTGTACTGGCCTTTTTTCATTGCGATGTCGCTCTGTGAGAGTGGCACCGAGGCGCCGCCCTTGGCGTTAGGGATGAGCAGAGTCAAGGTCTCGTCGGCGCCATACGACCACTGGGTGATATAGTCGGCGCTCAGACCATTCTTCTCCGAAGTGCCCTCGGCGGCCAGTTCGCTGCTGCCGCGCATGGTCTCCTTGCTGTACTGATAGGTGTGGTAGAGATTGGAGATGTTGGCGGTGACGGCAATCACTATGGCTGCGACGATGGTGGCGGTAGCCTTGCCAAAAGCCTTATACTGCTTCTTGATGATGGCGTTGATAAGATAGGCCACAAACATGAGGCCCATCACCAGCATGAAGTAGTAGGTCATCTGCAGGTGGTTGCTAAGAATCTGGAACGCCATAAACAGCGCCAGCACTGCGCCGCCCCATAGGTATTTGCCGCGGAAACACAGCACCATGCCGGCAATCGTGGGCGGGATAAAGGCCAGAGTGAGCACCTTCCAGATGTGGCCGGCTCCTATTATTATAAAGAAATAGGAGGAGAAGGCCCACGCTATGGCGCCCAGCACCGACAGCCACGGCTTATAGCCAAAGGAGCGCATGAGTATGTAGAATCCCAGCAGGAGGATAAAGACATACATCATCACTGTGGGCAGGCCGAGCTCGTAGATGCTGCGCAGGCCGCTGAGTGTGGTGCGCGAGTCGTAGCTGGGCGACATCTGATATGTGGGCATACCGCTGAAGAGCGAGTTTGTCCAGCGGGTTTCTTCGCCTGTGCGCTGATGGTATTCGGTCAGTTCCTGTCCGCTGCCAATGGCGCCAGTGTGGTCTTCGCCTGTG
>JAZUHM010000219.1:0-8972 GCA_045641725.1 Bacteroidaceae bacterium
TGATCGGTGTGGCTGACGCCCACCAACTTGCCGGATAGGCCGAGCAACGTCCCGCCGCCGACACCAGTGCCACCGCTCCAGAAGTGGTGGAGGATATGCCATATTTCCGCTACACCGGCGACGGTACAAAGTCCGCCACTGCGCCCAAAGTGCCAATGCTGGGCAACTGGAGGGGCAAAATGCACACAGAACCGATGGAATTTGGCTACGACGTGACCGATCTGTCTGCCAAATACAACCTCGACGAACCTCTAAAGTACTTCCTGCAAATCAAGAGCAAGTCGGGCGCCATCGGCACCGGACATATCTACAAGCTCTCGCTGATGGACTATAGTCTTGAGCCAGAAGGAATGGAACTGCCCGCAGTAATCGACACCGTGGAGGTGCTCAACGGCGGCCAGACCACACTCGTGTCTATCACAGTGCCGGCCAAGCAGATTTATCAGCCGCTCAATGCCACACTCAACGGCCAGAGACTCACCTGGAGCGCGCCCAAAGCCTCCAGCTACGCCATCAGCCGCTATTATATCTACAAGGGACAGGAAAAGATCGCAGAAGTGCCCGATTTCAGCACCTCCTACATAGTAGATGACGCCAGCGCCACCTATTATGTGGCCGCCGCCTATGCCTACAAGACCAAGAATATCGTTTCGGCCAAGAGCAATCCAGCCCGCAACATAATAGTGCCCGCCGGCGACGAGGTCAACAAGACTCTCGTGGCCGACAATGCCGCTATCCATGTGCCTGGCCTGCTCAAAGACGGACTCAAGCAAGGCACCATCGAGTTCTGGATCAAGCCAACCACCGTCAGCAACAATCAATGCATAGGCGAGGGCTGGGGCTCCTTCCTCATCCAAGCTACCAACTCAGGCCAGATTCAATGCGGCTGGGACGCCAACAACCGCGTGGCCAGCGCCGCCAATACCATCAAGCCCGGCGTATGGGCCCATGTGGCCGTTGTGGTTGACTACAACACCATCACCCTTTATGTCAACAGCCTGAAAAAAGGCAGCATCACATCCGACACCTATTCCGGCATTCCTGCCCTCAAGAACTTCTATATCGGCTGTCCAAACAACGGCATCGGCACCCTCAACGCCGAAATCGACGAGTTCCGCGTATGGAACGGCGCCCGCCCACAAGCCAACCTGCTGAAAAACAGAGGTCTGGCGGTGGCCAATCCCTCTGCCATTGCCGACCTCGTGGCATATTATCCTATGACAACGGGCGAGGCTGATGGCCAGTTGTGCCTCAAAGACATGGCCTCGGGCTATGACGCCCCACTCGCCAATGCCGCCACCGCCGAAAACAGCACCCTGCTCACCGGCACAACCGCAGCACCAGCCGCCACATTCGACATTCCTGCCGACCCAATCTACGCCGGCGACCCATTGATGTTTAAATCCACCGCCATGGTCAACACCATGAAATGGGAGTGGAACGCAGCCGGCGCCACAACAGCACAAAGCAGCATGACAAACCCATTTTTCACCTTTGCGCAGGCTGGCGAATACGAAGTGACACACACCATCACCAACACGAACGGCGAGACCGCCACAGAGACCAAGACTATCACCGTGATTAATCCTGATGCTCCAAAGGCGGACTTTGCCATTGCCAACAGCAGCATGAACGAAGGCGACATGTTCTGCTTTGCCAACCTGTCGGCCGGCGCCAACTGCACCTATGCATGGAGCATGCCAGGCGCTGACAAGGAAGACATGCGCAGCGTCAACGCCACCGCCACCTATAGCCAGACCGGCACATTCCCGGTCACACTGACCGTAAGCAATGCCGGCGGCACCGTCTCATGCACCAAATACGTGACCGTGGCCCACTCCGCTCCTACCGTTGCGTTCAGTGTTGACCCAAGCACCATATATCTGGGCGAGACAACCTATCTGGCCGACGAATCGCGCAACAACCCCGACACATGGAAGTGGGCCCTCAGCAACGGCACCCATACATATATTATAAATGGCCAGCTGTCGTCGTTCACTCCCGACCACCCGGGCTGCTACGACGTCACCCTCGAGGCCACCAACGACATCGGCACCTCGTCGCTCTGCGCACAAAACAAACTGATTGTAGTAAATGCCGATAGCAAAAACGGTCTCAACTTTACCGGCAACGAGCGCCTCACTTCTACCGCCAACCTCTTTGAGCAAGGCACCAAGGCCTTCACCATCGAGTGGTGGATGAATCCGAGCGACGCGCTGGGCGCCCTCAATATGACCACCAGCAACAATCAGTTCAGCGCCACCACCGACGTCAATGGCAACATGAGCGTCACAGTGGGCGACAAGTCCGTCAACTCAGGCGAAGACTATGTGATAGCCGGCGGGTGGCACCACTACGCCCTCACATTCTCGTTCGGCACAGTGAAATTCTATCGCGACGGCGTGCTGATAGCTTCGCCATCTTCCCGCATCGGCACCTCTACAACCGACTGGGGCAAGCTCAACATCTCAACAGGCGAAGACCTCTACAAAGGCCAGCTCGACGAACTGAGAATATGGAGCAAGAGCCTCTCGCTGTCAAACATGAAGGAGAACATCAACGCACCGCTTAACGACATCGACAAGCTCATGGCCTCAAACGGCCTCGTGGCTTACTACGACTTCAACCAGAATGGCGGCAGTGTGCTCGACCGCACCTCAAACCACATCGACCTCAGCCGCCAAGGCTTTGGCCCTGACGGCGATGCATGGGGCCTGTCGCTCGGCGTGTTTACACTTGACCTCGCCGCCGAGAGCGAGCCCGTCACTATCGAAGCCGATGGCCTCACCAGCATCTACGAGTCTGTGAAAGCAAATAAGCTGCCACAGTTCAGCGCAGTCAAAAACGGCATCCGCATGATCTGCGACGAGCCTACCATCGTGACAATCTACTCTGCCGACGGCAACTGCTGGCTCAACGACACCGTAGAGGGCGTTCACACCCTGCCATTCCACCCCGGCATCTATATCGTCAACGGCCACAAGCTGTTGGTAGAAGAATAATTCTCAATATAACCACTCGCACATTATATGAAATCACTATTTATCAGTTCAATAGCGCTGCTCACAGCAGTCGTGGGCGCCTTTGCCCAGAGCACTAACCTCCGCCTCACCCCCGACAATATCCCACAGATATTAGCGGCCATGACTATAGAAGAAAAGGCCGGATTGATAGTCGGAGCCGGATACGGCGCATTCAAAGGCCAGACGCTCGACTACAAGATGGTGGCTGGCGCTGCCGGCAACACCCACGCCATAGACCGGTTGGGAGTGCCGCCACTTGTCTTGTCTGACGGTCCTGCCGGACTGCGCATAGACAGCAAGCTCTGCAGCTGGTTTCCAAACAGCATGCTGCAAGCCGCCTCGTGGAACACCGACTGCGTAGAGGCTATCGGCCGCGCTTATGGCGCCGAAATGAAGGCGCGAGGCGTGGACGTGACCCTTGGTCCCGGCATGAACATAGAGCGCAACCCGCTGTGCGGCCGCAATTTTGAATATTACTCAGAAGACCCGCTCCTGTCGGGCTATACCGCCGCCGCTCTGGTGAGAGGAATACAGGCAATGGGAGTGTCGGCATGCCCGAAGCACTTTGCAGCCAACAATCAGGAACTCAACCGCCTGGGCAACAACGCCCTGATCAGCAAGAGAGCCTTGCGCGAGATTTATCTGCGCAATTTTGAGTATGTGGTCAAGCAAAGCCAGCCCGACTTTATCATGTCTTCCTACAACTTCCTCAACGGCATCACGACTTCCGAAAACCGCGAGCTGCTCACCACCCTGCTCCGAGAGGAATGGGGATTCAAGGGCGTGGTGATGTCTGACTGGGGCGCAGGCTATCGCGCCATCAATATGGTGCACGCCGGCAACGACAATATACAGCCAGGCGGCGACGGCGCTTATAACGACATTATCCAAAGCGTGGACAACGGCACACTCAGCATGGCCGACGTAGATACCTGCGTGGTGCGACTGCAGCGCGCCGCCACCAAGGCCATCCGCTATGACGGCGGCACATTCAGCGACAATCCGCCGCTCGAAGACAACGACCGCATCATTCGCCAAAATGCCCCTGAAGGCTTTGTGCTGCTCAAGAACCAAAACAACGCCCTGCCTTTTGCCTCGGGCGCAACAATCGCCGTAATGGGAACCACATCCTACGACTTGATCTTTGGCGGCACTGGATCGGGCGTGATCTACAACCCATTTACCACCGTGCAGCTGCCGCAGGGCATCACCGACGCAGGCCTTAACTTAGACAAAAACATCGACGCCTTCTACAACACCTATATGAAGTCTGAGCTCAAGCGCTGCGAGAATCTCAACAAGAATGTGGCGTGGTGCTGCGTCAAAGAGCGCGCTGTAGAGGCCGTGCCTTTTGACCTGATCAACCAAGCCGCCGCCAACGACCAGGCCGCAGTGCTGACCTTTGGCCGCAATTGTGGCGAAGGCAGCGACCGCGACTACTATCACTCCTACCTCATCAGCGATGGCGAGATGCAACTCATTCGCGCTGTTTCTGACGCCTTCCACAAGCAGGGCAAGCCCGTGGTGGCCGTGCTCAACGTGGGCGCCATCGTCGATCTCACCCAGTGGCAGGACATGGTTGACGCAATCATGATTTGCTGGTTGCCTGGTCAGGAAGCCGGCCGCAGTATTGCCGACGCACTGGCAGGCCACAACAGCCCGTCAGGCCGTTTGCCCGTGAGCATCCCCGTGCAATACACCGACGACCCCTCTGCGCCGAATTTCCCGCGCATACATGCCGACAAGAACTACAACTACTCCTTCTATCGACACAAGGGCAGCAAGACCGTGAACGAGGTGCCAAACATCGATTACACAAAGTACGAAGAGGGCATCTATGTGGGCTATCGCCACTACACCACCCGCAAGATCAAGACCGCCTACCCCTTTGGCCACGGCATAACCTACACCACCTTTGGCTATAGCAACCTCCAGGTGCGCGATCTCGGTCAAAGCCTTGAGGTAAACGTCACAATAAAAAACACCGGCAGCCGCGCCGGCAAAGAGATTGCCCAAATCTATGTGCAGGCCCCTGCCGGCAATCTCGACAAACCGCTCCGCGAACTCAAGGGCTATGCCAAGACCATGCTCCTGCAGCCTGGCCAACAGCAAACCCTCACAATCAGCATCGACAAGCAGACCCTCGCCTCGTTTGACGAGTCGCAGAGCGCATGGATTGCCCCCGCCGGAAAATACCGCATCTCGGCCTGCCGCAACGCCGAAGAACCCGTGCTGAATGCCAACATAAAATTCAGCAAAGACCTCATAATTCCTACCAACAACATCCTTGAACAGCCGAAAATCTGATTTTATACGACCTCACTACCCCTTATTATTATAAAATAATGTATAAAAATTTTACCACCTAAGAAAAAACTATTAACTTTGCACCTCACAGAAAAATATAAAAAACATAAAATATGAAAAACTTGCTCTACCTGCTTATTGCAGCCACAGCCATTATCACCTCCTCTTGCGTAAACAACAAAGAGATGATTTACCTTCAGGGGGCAGACTCGATCTATTCAAATTCAGTCGCAATCAACAAGGATTTTCAATTGCTGATCCAGAGCGACGACCAGTTAGCCATCTCTATCGCTTCGAGCGACCTCGAGCTCCTGCAGCAGTACAACAACAGCGTGCTCGTAGGCTCGGGCCCTTCCTCTGGCGCATCAAGCAGCCAGCTTAATTCACAAAGCGGCATCTGCTATTTCTATGTTTACCAGGACGGCACTATCAACTTCCCTCTTATCGGCAAGATCAAGGCTGCCGGCCTCACCGTAGAACAGCTTTCCAAGAAAATTCAGGACCGCCTGCACCAGGACGTTAACGACGTGCAGGTTTCCACCAAGATTATGAGCTTCAAAATTACCGTGCTTGGCGACGTTGCAACTCCCGGCACCCAGAGCTACACAGGCCAGCGCCTCACAGTGCTCGAAGCCCTCGGCCGCGCCGGTGACCTCAACAACACCGCCATCCGCACCAACGTGTTGGTTTTGCGCGAAGAAAACGGCAAGCGCACAACATACAAGATCGACCTCACCGACCCAGAATCAGTATTCAACTCACCAGCATACTACATGCAGCAGAACGACCTCATCTATGTTGAGTCCAACAAGTCTGTCAAAGTCAAGGGCAGCACTTCTTACACCTATCTCTCTGTTGCAAGTTCAGTCGTTGGCGTAGTTGCCTCTATCGTAGCACTCATCATTTCACTCACAAATTAACGACCATGGCAGAAATCAACGAAAACGAAAAGGCCCAGGTTTCCCGCGAGGAACAGGCAAAAAACATACTCTCGACAGTAATGTTTTGCATCACAGTGCTACGCAGAAAGTGGCGCTGGTTTGCACTTAGCGTCATTGTTTGCGTTGGCCTCGCATTCCTTTGGACCAAGCGCCAGGCTCGCATCTACAGCCAAAACGCCACAATCCTTATCAGCGAGAACAACGGCTCCAAGGGACGCGGCTATAACTCAATGGGTTCACTCAAAGACCTCAGCGGTATTCAGGGCAACGACAACCTCAAAGACGAGATGTTTGTGCTCACCTCTCGCCGCTTGATGGGCCGCGTGGTTGACGCCCTCGACTTGCGCACCTCATACTCTACCTCTGGTATGCTCGGCACACCGATTGCGCTCTTTGACTACATTCCTCAGCAAGACGCACAAGGCAACATCACTCCTGAGGAGAAAGAATTTATCCGCAGTTATAAATCCTGCTTCTCTCCGCTGAGAGCCGTATTCCTCGCCAACGACACCTCGAGCATCTCATTCTCTGCAGAAATCAACGGCAACAAGGTGGCCATCAGCAAATTCCACTACGATGGTTATAAAACCGAATTTAAGCAGACCGTTGAGCTGGGCAAGAAATTCCGCTCACCTGCCGGCGACATGGTAATCAACCGCACTGAACTCACTGCGGCCTACAACAACAAGACCATCAAGATTAACCGCCTCAGCCGCTACGACGCCATTTCTGTCTACCGCGGCGCCGTCAGCGCTTCTGAGAACGACAAGGAGGCAAACCTCATTACCATCTATATTCAAGACGCAAACCGCGCAAGAGCCAACAAGGTGCTCAACACCTTGCTCGCCGCTTATAAGGCTGACATCGTAGATGCCAAAAACTCTGTTGCCAAAAACACCGAGACCTTTATCCTCAGCCGTATTGCTGATGTAGAAAAAGAACTCTCTGGCATCGAAAACGAGCTCGTTGACTTCAAGCAGGCCAGCAACCTCCTCGACTATAACCTCAACGTAAGCAACTATCTTACTGAGAGCTCTACATCTCACCAGAACCTGCTTGAGCTTGAGACACGCCTGTCTGTAGTTTCCTCGCTCCGCGACTTTATCTACAGCCACGCTTCTTCTGAGGGCAAGCTCATCCCTGTGCTCGGCGCACTTGGCAATGCCAACATGGAGAGCCAGATCAACGAATATAACGCATTGATGATTGAACGCAACAACCTGCTCCAGAACTCTTCGCCCACATCTAACGCCATCGTTAAGCGCGATGCAGTTTTGGCCGAAATGCGTTCTACCATCTGCGCCGCTATCGACAGTTATGTAAGGTCTATCCGCATACAAGTGGACAAGGCACGCACATCTGACAACACCCTGCGCTCTGCCATGACCCAGGCTCCACAGTCAGAAATCAAGACCCTCGACATCACCCGCCAGCAGAAAATCAAGGAAGCCCTCTACACCTATCTCCTCAACAAGAAGGAAGAGACAATCCTCCAGCTGGCAATCAACGAGGCCAATGTAAGAATCGTAGAAGAACCTTATGGCAGCACTGTCCCAATCTCTCCAAACGTGTCACGCTGGTTGCTGATTGGCCTTGCAGTCGGCTTTGCTATTCCTGCCGCCATCATCTGGTTCCTTATCAACCTCGACAAGACTGTACGCGGCCGCAAGGACATCGAAGACGTACTCTCTGCACCAATCGTGGGCGACATCCCCCGTTGGGACGACGAGAAGAACGACAAGAAATTCCTCACCAAATCCGACAATGGCAAGACTATCTCCGAGGCCTTCCGCGTGCTGCGTTATAACCTCAATATGATCAGGAAAGACGGCGTAATTGCCATCACCTCTTCTACACCGTCTCAGGGTAAGAGCTTTATCTCGCGCAACGTAGCCTCTATCTGCGGCATCGGCGGTGCCAAGACTGTGCTTATCGACGCCGATATCCGCAAGAACTCAGTGTCTGAGGTACTCGGCTACAAGCGCACCAACTACGGCCTCACTTCATACCTGGCCGACCAGTGCGAGATTGAGGACATCATCGTTAAGAACGTAGGCGACAACCTCGACATCATCCCTGCCGGCGTGCGCCCACCAAACCCTGCCGAGCTCCTCATGAGCAAACGCCTCGAAAAGCTTATCGAGACTCTGCGCAATGAGTTGGGTTACCAGTATGTAATCATCGACTGTACCCCAACCATCAACGTGGCCGACTCCGGCATCGTTAACCGCGTGGCCGACCTCACGCTCTACGTTATCCGCGTTGGTGTAGAAGACCGCCGCTTCCTCACAGACCTCGAAAAGCTCTATACCGAGGGCAAATTCAATAATATGCAGATTGTGGTCAACGACTCTAACGTCAACCAGAACGAGCACGGCTATGGCTACGGTTATGGCTATGGTTATGGCTACGGATACGGCTATGGCTATGGTTATGGTTACGGCTATGGCTACGGCAACGAGAAGAAGCACAAGCACCGTACTAAGATTGGCCACAAGATTGAGAAATTCCTCAGCATCCGCAAGTAATCTCGGTCCACACAACACAGTTGGGCCACACCCAATACAAATCCGCATGTGCCGCTGGCATGTGCGGATTTTTCATGATAGAGTTTTAAGGAGCTAAAGGGAAGTTAAAAGGGAGTTAACGGACAATACCAATGTCTCGCATGATGACTTTCGTAGCTCGGCGCGTCCTGCGC
>JAZUHM010000220.1:0-1790 GCA_045641725.1 Bacteroidaceae bacterium
ACAAGACCAATGGTACCCCCGCCAGCAATGGCAATCCCCTCGGCAGCGCCATGCCAAGCTTTACCATCCCAGCCAACACACCCAACGACTCCTACCGCATGCGCAACAAAGTCGATTGGAACTGCATTGACCCAGCCGGCAACGCAGCCCCGAACAACCTTATCGTAAACAATGGCGGCGGCATTGCCGATGTGCTTTTAGACATTCACCCCGACCAAATCCGCGTGAGCGAAGGCTCCCTCAACGGCCAGATGCTCACAGCCAGCGGCCAGCCACTCGACAATGTCTATGCCACCTACGGCCAGCCTTACACCGTCAAGATTGACCCCTACCCCGGCTTCAGCCACGACGGAGTCATCATACGCAGCGGCTATAACACCGCCTCCGACGAGCAGTTTGTCAACGAAAATCCGCAATACATTATTAATAAATTCAGCTACGACGACTTTGACGACAATGGCCTCCTCACCATACCCGCCAGCATGATGATCGGCGGCGAAGTGCTTATTGAGGGCCAGTTTATTGAAGCGCTCAAGACTCCCTATACCGTTTTGATAAAAGGCGCCGACAATGGCGGAGTCACATTCAAGGGAATCAATTACGCCAATGGCGACAAAATCACGACAGACCACCTCATCAACCCCGACAAACTCACGATTCTGCCAGTAGCAGGATTCAACAACAACACCATCGCCATCGAAGGCATGACCATCACCGTCACTTACGACAACGGTCCCGTCAAAGGCGACACCATCACTGCGCTCTCGCAACTCAGCAACACCAAAGCATATTTCATCACCTCATTCACAGGCGAGGGCACCCTTGTTTACAATCCTACTATCACCAGCAACTACGTGAGCATCAAGGCAAGCAATGGCTGCGTGCAGGGATTTCCCGGCAATAATTCTGCCAAGACAGCTTACCAGTCAGAGACAGACCCTTTTAGCCTCAACGACTCATGGCAAATACTGCAAAAATCCAACAAATATTATCTATACAACCCCGGCGCAAAAAAATTTGTGACCCTCAGCGGACGCGACTATGTCTTCACCAGCACCGAGACTGCGCTCAGCGAAATACGCACCAACAGCGCATCTGAAACAACCAGCATCAACGGCACCTCACGTTCCATAGGAGGGTCGTTCAGCTTTCTCGGTCTCGGCGGTGGCAATCAATACTATGCGTGCATCTGCACCAACACCACCCCACAGGCAGTGCGCAACTGGACATACAATGACCACGGCTCAGTGTTCTACATAATCGAAAATCCCAATATTGAAGTGACAGATATCTTTGACGAGCTCAGCGCCCTTGTCACACCTGTTGATGCCAGCGTCCAGCGTGGCGAAGACAGCATCTTCGACCTCCACGGCAACCGCCTAAAAGCGCTCCCCCGCAAGGGATTCGCCATAATAAATGGCCGCAAAGTTAAACTTTAACGCACCGACCCTGGTTTTTTCGGCAAAAAAATTTGGTCATAACAAACAAAACCATTACTTTTGCACTCGCAAATGAGTAATATGCCTCAAGCGAGAGGCCTCTATACTCCACAGATGGTGACTATAGTTCAGTTGGTTAGAGCGTCAGATTGTGGTTCTGAATGTCGTGGGTTCGAATCCCACTAGTCACCCCAAATCCCCGCAGGCATCAAGCCCGCGGGGATTATTTTTTTAAGTTTAAGTGGAGTTAACGGGCGATACCAATGTCTCGCATGGTGACATTCGTAGCTTGGCGCGTCCCGCGCCGAGCACCAATTGAGGCGGTGCGGTCGCTTGACATGTTTAGGTCGG
>JAZUHM010000221.1:0-1685 GCA_045641725.1 Bacteroidaceae bacterium
CCTTTGTCTTCCTAAGACCGCTTGGCCTCCGACTTTTCACAGCGCTGTGAACAAAAATCAGCACGAATCTAATTATTTTGAGAGCGCAGAAAAACCAATCCGCAGCGCAGCAAAATTCCATCACATCCACGCCCAAGATCAAGCACCACAAGGCGGCGAGACAAAAGATTTTGCCTCCTTTTAAATTAAAAAAGGTAAACAATGCCGCTTAATTGCAGGAAAAACATTAACTTTGCACCTCATTTGCGCAATAAGCAGCAAATTAAGGTTTCATCAATCGTCAACCATTCTAAATATGAGCGAAGATACAAATATAAATCCGTATTCACTGATTGCAGATTTCGACGGCAACGTTGAAGACATTTTCAATATCGACGGCGCGCCACAGCAGCTGTCCGTCATACCACTGCGCAACCTGGTGTTGTTTCCAGGCATAGTAGTGCCCGTGGCAGTAGAGCGCCCATTCTCAATGAAGGTAATCAAGCGAGCCTTCGAGAAAAACGAGTTCATGGGCGTGGTCTATCAGCGCAACCCCGAGACCGACGAGCCCAAAGCCACCGACGTACACAGCATAGGCACCTTTGTAAAAGTGATGAGAATAATCGAACTACCCGACGGCCGCATCACAGCCCTGCTGCAGGGCTACTGCCGATTCATCGGCGAAAATTTCCAGATGCGCCGCGGCACCTACAAAGTGACAGCCACACCACTGTTTGAGACAGATTTCTACGGCAATGACAAAGAAACCGACGTGCTCATCGACACAGTGCGCGAACGCACCGTCAAATACATGCGCCTCAACGAAGGCAATGCCGAAGAAAGCAATTTCGCAATCAAGAATATTCACAACCGCGTATTCCTGATCAACTTCATCTGCACCAACATCAGCATACCGCTCACAGACAAAATAGAAATACTCTATACCGACACACCCAAAGACCGAGCCATGCGACTGCTGGCCGCACTCGACAAGCAGATGCAGTTCGCCGCACTCAAAGCCGACATCAAGCGCAAGACACGCGAAGACCTCGACCAGCAGCAAAAGGAATACTTCCTGCAGCAGGAAATCCGCAATATCCAAGAAGAACTCGGCGACGACGGCAACAGCGAGATACAAGAACTCTACGAGAAACTCGCGCAGCTCAACATGGCTGACGCCACACGAGAAACCATACAGCGCGAAATACGCAAACTCGAACACATGCACCAGCAAAGCCCCGACTACAACGTGCAATACAACTACCTGCAGACCGTAATCCGCATGCCCTGGGGCAAATACTCCGACGACAACATCGACATCAAAGCCGCACAGCGCACACTCAACAGCGACCACTACGGCCTCGAAAAAGTCAAGGAGCGCATACTCGAACACCTCGCAGTAGTCAAAAAGCGCGGCGACTTCAAGGCACCAATCATCTGCCTCTACGGCCCTCCGGGCATAGGCAAGACATCACTCGGCCGCAGCATAGCCAAAGCCATGGGACGCCAGTATGTACGCGTCTCGCTCGGCGGTGTGCACGACGAAGCCGAGATTCGCGGCCACCGACGCACATATATCGGCGCCATGCCCGGCCGCATCGTCAAGAACCTCATCAAATGCGGCACAGCCAACCCAGTTTTCGTGCTCGATGAGATAGACAAAGTCACACAGCAAACCCTCAACGGCGACCCGACCTCAGCCCTGC
>JAZUHM010000222.1:0-3387 GCA_045641725.1 Bacteroidaceae bacterium
CTCCTCTGGATTCGCGGCGATGGAATAACGCAAAATCGCACCTTGACAGCATTGTCGGGGTGCGATTTTACTCTTCTGTTTGTTCTTTGGGCCAGTTTATGAGATTCAGCCTGTGAGTGGCGCGTGTGAAGGCGGTGTATAGCCAGCGGTAGTAGGAACGGTCGATGCCGTCGGGCGGGAGCCAACCCTGGTCAATATAGACATTGTGCCATTGACCGCCTTGCGCCTTGTGGCAGGTCACGGCGTATGCATATTTTATCTGCACGGCGTTGTAGTTAGGGTCGAGGCGCATCTTGCGTATGCGGTCTTTCTTGGTGTTTATCTCGGCATAATCCTCCATCACGCCGTAGTAGAGGCGGTCGCTCTGCTCCTTGGTGAGCGCAGGACTCTCCGACGTGAGCGCATCGAGCAGCACCCTGACGTCCATCTCGTAGTAATCGTAGTCGGGAAACTGCAGCGTGACGTCGGCAAAGTGGAGTCCGTAGAATTCGTAGTAGCTGTTGACTCGCTTGACGAGGGCAATGTCGCCGTTGGCGAAGAAACCGATGGGCAACGGCGAGGTGTCGCCCTCGCGCTTGAGCTCTGCCATCAGCATTTCGGTCCAATAATAATTATTGCGCACAACCATGATTACGTCGCCCGCAGTCAGTTCGTTTTCGCGGCCGAAAATCATGTTGCGAATGCCGAGATTGTATTCCACGGCGCGCTTGTTGGAGCGGGTGATTACCACCACGTCTTCGAGACCGTAGTGGTCATAGTCGCTCTCAAGGCTTTCGATTATTTCGCCGCCGGGCAGTTTGACGAGGTCGTCGTAGTTGCTGAATTTAATCACGGGCGCCTGGTCTGTCTGCTGCTGCGATATCTTTTGGCGCAGTGCGGTGGCGTTGCTCAGGATGCCGCTTTCTCGCGCTTGTCGCATAACGGTGGCAAGCTGATAGCCGGCTACGTTGAGGCCCATGGCCTTGAGTCGGCTGGGCATGAGGGCGGGACTCTCTTCTTCGCCCACGGGCGGCAGCTGGGCGTTGTCGCCTACGAGTATCATCTTGCATCCCACGCCGCTATAGACGTAGCTCACGAGGTCTTCTAGCAGTTGGCCGGTGCCAAAAGGCGAAAGGCCGTTGCTGTCGTTGGCAATCATTGATGCCTCGTCGATTACAAAGATGGCATTGGTGTGCTTGTTGATGTCGAGGTCGAAGCTGGCGTCAATCTCGCCGACCTTGCGCTGGCGATAAATCTCCTTGTGGATAGTAAAGGCGGGGTAGCCTGCGTGGTGAGCGAGCACCTTGGCCGCGCGTCCCGTCGGGGCAAGCAGTATCACCTCGCGGTCGAGGCGATGAAGCATCTTTACTATGGCAGCGATGATGGTGGTTTTACCAGTGCCGGCATAGCCTCTGAGTATGTAGGCGGCGTGGTCCTGTGGCTTGAAGATAAAGGTGGCTATATACCTAATCACTTCCTCTTGGGCCGGAGTGAGCTCAAAAGGAAGTGATTTCTGGATATTGCTGAGGAAAGTGTCTTCTATCATTTGCGGTCAACGAGGCTGTAGAAATAGAGCATTACTGCAGCGATTCCTACCACAAATTCGCCTGCCAGGATATAATATTGCGGCGTGCCGAGATTGTCGTGGGTAAAATAGCAGCTGGCTACCGAGATTGCGGATATTATGATTGCCAGCGGCACTACCTTTTTCCATGCAAAAAAGGCCATTTTGCGCTTTCCAAACAAAGGCTTTTGTCTAAGGCACGATACCAGGGCAAAGATTACCTCGAGCGAGACGGCTATGATGCCGTACCAGCATATCAGGCGCACGGCATCGCCCCAGCCGAAGTTCTCTATGTCAATCTCCACAAATCTGTAGGCGCAGAGGAAATATCCGAGCACCAATGCAAAGATTATGTCGCCTTTGTGTATGTATTTATCCATGGGTAGGTTCTTAAGGATTCTAAGGACTTTTGGGTCTGGAAGGACTGTCGGGTCTTTAGCTTGTTGTTAGATGCCGGCGAGTTCTACCACCTTTTCTACAGCGGCGTCGATGCCTGTGGTGTCCTTGCCGCCTGCGGTAGCGAAGTGAGGTGCGCCGCCACCGCCGCCCTTGATGAGCTTAGCGGCCTCGCGAACGAGGTTGCCTGCGTGGAGACCCTTGCTTTCAACGAGGTCTTTGCTGATCATAACGGTGATGAGTGGCTTGTCGTCGCTCTTGCTGCCGAATACGCAGAGTGTGCTCTCGGGGATGATGCTCTCTACCTGGAATGCGAGGTCCTTGACGTAGGCAGCTGGCATGTCGGTGGTGAATACGAATTTCACTACGCGGAAGCCCTCGGCTGTGAGTTCGGCAGCCTTGATGATTTCGTCGCGCACCTTGAGGAGGCGCTCCTTCTGGGCTTCTTCCATCTGCTTCTTGAGGTCAGAGTTCTCGGCAATGGTTTTCTCGATTGCGGCCTTGATGTCCTTCTGGCCGAGCAAGTCGCGCAGAGAGAAGAGGATGCTCTCCATGTTGTAGATGCTCTCTTCTGCCATCTCGCCAGTGATAGCCTCAATACGGCGCACGCCGGCAGCCACACTGCTCTCAGACACGATGCGCACCATACCGATCTGGCCAGTAGCCTTGGCGTGGCAACCGCCGCAGAACTCGATGCTGTCGCCAAACTGAACTACGCGCACCTTGTCGCCGTACTTCTCGCCGAAGAGGGCCATGGCGCCAAGCTTCTTGGCTTCTTCGATTGGCACGTCGCGGTGATCCTGCAATGGGATGTTCTGGCGGATGCGGGCATTGACGAGGCGCTCAACCTTGCGCAGCTCCTCGTGGGTCACCTTCTGGAAGTGGCTGAAGTCGAAGCGCAGGCTTTCTGGAGTAACGAGCGAGCCCTTCTGCTCAACGTGTGTGCCGAGCACTTCGCGCAGAGCCTGGTCGATCAAATGGGTGCAAGTGTGGTTGGCCTCAGATGCACGGCGGCGCTCAATATCTACGCATGCCATAAATTCTACCTCAGGATGCTCCGGCATCTTGTTGGTGAGGTGGATAGGCAGATTGTTTTCGCGCTTAACGTCGAAGATTTCTACCTCCTGGCCCTCGCTTATGAGCACGCCGCTGTCGCCAACCTGACCACCCATCTCTGCATAGAACGGGGTGTGGTCGAGCACGATTTCATAATACTGCTTTTTCTTCTGCTCTACGCGGCGGTATTTGAGGATGTGGCAAGGATATTCGGTGCAGTCGAGGTAGTGGGTCTGAGTCTCGCCCTTGGCAAGCTCTACCCAGTCGGTGGCCTCTACGGCAGCCGCGTTGCGAGCGCGGTCTTTCTGCTTCTGCATCTCTGCATTGAAGGTGTCGATATCTACGCTCATGCCCTGCTCATGGCAGATGAGCTCGGTGAGGTCGAGTGGGAA
>JAZUHM010000223.1:0-3056 GCA_045641725.1 Bacteroidaceae bacterium
AGCAGCATCAATTTCAGCGAAGTCGCAACAGACGAAACAATCCCAGCGAATACCCCGTTCCTCTATCGCAAGGTAGGCGGTGGCACAATCACTATTGAGAACGTGGATGTGGAGATTGCTCCATGTGAGACCACTCCTGCCAGCGGTGCATTGCTCGGCACATACGTCGCAATACCAAAGGGCGAGGCCACAGGCAAGTTCATCATGACTCAGGACGGTATGGGCTTTGCTACTGCCAGCGCTCAGGCTTCAATCCCTGCATTCCGCGCATACCTCAATGGCGGCGCCGGCTCACAGGTGTTCACAATCACCGTGGGTGATGAATTGACAGGCATTGTAGGTGCAGGAGCCGATATAAACGAGAAGGTGGATGTCTATACAGCCGGCGGCCAGCTCATCCGCACACAGGTAGAGGCAATCACTGCACTTCAGGGACTTGAGAGCGGTATCTATATTATTAACGGCAATAAGATTAAGAAATAATGAAAAAGCAATATAGTACCCCAAGCATTAGTGCAACGACACTTCAGACAACAAACATGCTGGCCACCAGTGTACCTGTAGGCGGCACTACCGACGACGAGGCCCGCTCAAACAAGTTCTGGGGCGAAACGCTCTTCGATGAAGAAGACGAAGAAACAGAAGATGACGGTTTGTTTTTATAACATAAGCATCCGGTAAACTACAACCTGTACTATTTAGTACAATTACAGCAGTTGCAGACATCATAATTGACAGTCTTGCAACTGCTGTTTTTTTTGTTTGGGCTTGAGTATCTGCTGTTTATCACATAGGCGAACTATAGAGAAGAAAAATGCGGCAGTATTGAAATTGTCTGGGCGCTGTTTGGCGGTTTTGTGGCGCAAAAAATTAAAAAAACGTACCTGAGTGTGGGCAAATAATGGCTAATATTCGTATATTTGCAGTCAGAAGTGCTGCATGGCGGCGCAAGTAAGTGTTTTGAGCTATGTCTGACTACCGACAGTTGATTGAATTCTGCAGCAAGCCGCTGCCTGTGGTCCACATCGGAATTGTGGGCCTGGGTAATCGTGGCATGAAGGCTGTGGACCGCTATGAACTGGTGCCGGGGGCTGAGATTACGGCGCTGGCTGACCACAAGGAGAGCAGCACTATCAATGCTAACCGCACGCTGGTGAGCTCAGGTCGCCCCAGCGCGCACACTTACTTTGGCAATAGGGCTCACGAGCAGTTGATGGACGATCCTGATGTCGATCTGGTCTATCTCTGCACTGACTGGCGCAGCCACGCTAATCTTGCGGTCATGGCCATGCGCCATGGCAAGCATGTGGCGATTGAGGTGCCGGCGGCTATGACTGTGGCTGAGTGTCAGCTGCTTATCGATGTGTCTCTCGAGACTCAGCGCCATTGCATTATGCTTGAGAATTGTTGCTACGACACTTTTGCGTCGGCTACTCGCGTGATGGTCGGTCAGGGTTTGCTGGGTGATATCACGCACTGCGAGGGGGCTTATATTCACGACCTCAACAGGGATGTGGAGCGCTTTGGCGGTGAACAGAAGTACTGGATGGCGCGCGAGACTCTCTCGCAGCCTGGCAATGCTTATCCTACTCACAGCATCGGCCCTATTGCGCTGCAGATGCACTTGCATCGAGGTGACCGCATGGAGAGTCTGGTGGCTCTCACCAGTGTGGGGCAGGGCTTGCGCGGCAGGGTGAGCAACACGCTGATTCGTACTCATTTAGGCCGCACTATCCTCTTGCAGCACGACATCGGCACGCCGCGTCCTTACTCTCGCCTGCAGACGACTTGCGGCACTGAGGGCTATACGCAGAAATATCCGCTGCCTTCGCTGCAGCTCAAGGGCATGGAACAGGCCATCTGTGGCGACGAGGCGCTGAAATACAGTCTGCAGTTCTTTGAAGAGGGTGTCAGCAACTGGCATCAGGACGGCGAGCGCAAGGGGTCGCCCAATGTGATGAACCATGTGATGGATTGTCGCTTGGTTTATTGTCTGCAAAACGGTTTGCCGCTCGACATGGATGTGTTTGACGCTGCCGAGTGGTCGTCAATTATTGAGCTCTCGGGCCAGTCTGCCTCTCGCGGCGGAGCGCCTGTGGAGATTCCCGATTTCACGCAAGGTAATTGGCGCGAAATCAGTCAGCATAAGTTCTATTGATTATTGTCAGCTGCTGCCCAGATACAGCAGCACCATGCTCAGGAGCACCAGGGCCACGTCGAGGGCCTTGGAGCGCACGTTTTTCTCACGCAATATGATGGCGCCAAAGGCAAACGACACGATTACGCTGCCGCGCCGCACCATAGACACCACCGACACCATGGCGTCGGGGTGGCTCAGCGCATAGAAATAGACAAAATCGGCGACGGAGAGAAAAACTGAGATGAGCGGGATGCACCAATGCCAGCGAAAGGGGGTGGTCTTGCGCCGTGAGGGCAGCCAAAGCACGAGCAGCATCACCAGCATCAGGCCGCATTGATAGAAATTGTAGTAGGCCTGCACCGTCATGCGGTGGAGCCCTGCGCCGCCGCACTCAGCGGGGGCCAGCAGCCACTTGTCGTAGAGCCCGCTTGCGGCGCCAAGAATGGCTGCGCCCACGAGGCAGTAAATCCATTTGTTGTGGCTGAATCGTATGCCCTCTTTGCGGCCGCTGCGGCTCAGCAGGAAAAACGAGATGATGGCCAGGCAGACGCCCGCCCACTGCAATAGGTTGAGCCTTTCGCCATAGATCAGCAGCGCTCCCAGCAATACCATTACGGGCCGCGTGGCATTGATCGGGCCAACGATGGTTAGGGGCAGGTGCTTGATGGCAAAATAGCCTGAGACCCACGAACTGAGCACGATGAGCGCCTTGAGGATAATGTATTTCTGCTCGGCAAACGAGGTGGTGGGGATGTAGAAAGTTGAGCCCCCGTCTATCGCTCCCCATAGCGACATGGCGAGCAGCGGCACGAAGATAATCGAGCAGAAGAGCGTGTTGAGAAAAAGTACTGGCAAGACTGCGTTTTCTTTTAGCGACTGTTTCTTAAATACGTCGTAGAATCCGAGCATTGCAGCC
>JAZUHM010000224.1:0-1759 GCA_045641725.1 Bacteroidaceae bacterium
TCCATTAGCAGCTGCATAGTCAATACCCTTAATAATGGTAGCTACATCACCAGTACCATCACTCTGCATTACGGTTACTGGCATAATTAAGGCGTCTGGATTTGCGCCAACAACACCAATTCCATTGCCACCTACAGCTGCCGCAATACCAGCACAGTGTGTACCATGACCATTGTTATCACGAATCTTTGGAGTGTTGTTTATGAAGTCCCAACCATGAATGTCATCCTTGAAACCATTGGCATCGTCATCCGCATTTTCTATACCATTTTCTTCATTCGTGTTAGTCCAAATATTGGCGGTAAGGTCTGGGTGAGTAATATCTACACCAGTATCAAGAATTGCAATAACAGGACGCTTGGTTGTTATCTTATCCTGCAACCACAATTGAGGTATATTGATTGCATCAAGTCCCCATTGCTGACCAATCAATGGTTCATCTGCATAAACAGAAGATGCAGCATTGTCAGTATCCAACAAATAAACAATGTAGTTAGGCTCTGCATACTCTACATCATCAAGTTCTTTCAGAGCATCTATAGCTTCATTCACAGATATTGAATCCTCAAATTCTACCAAATACAAACTTGACAAATCTGTATCTTCAACATCTTTGCCAGAATAGGATTTAGACTTTGCGCTCACAATATTACCAGTGAGTGGCATCAAAGATTCCATTCTTTTTGTGCCTAGCTTGTTGAGCACTTTATCTACAGCACTCACACGAGTTGTGGCAAAGAATCCCTTAGAGTTAGCACATGCAGTAGCATTGCTATTCTCTTTGAACTTTACAAGTACTTGACCTGGACGCGACTGATTTCTATGCACGTCCGCAGTTGAATACACTCCATCTTCATTGTCATTGCTAACCTGAGCAAATGCAACGAACGGGAGGAGTAACCCCGCAAGAATTAAATTTAGTTTTTTCATTATGTTATTTATTAATGATTATTTCTGATAGACAAATGTGTTTGACATTTGGTTGTATATGAATACGCTATTTTGAAATTTTGTTGCAAAATTAGAAAATCAAAAATTAATTATGCTTAGCCATTTTGGCCTTTTCAGATTTTGACGAAAAAAAGTTAATTATTTTTGCACCTCGAAAGCACGAATACTCCATTTTGCAACATGACACCCCTGTTTTGAGGACTTTTTTGTCGGTTATAGTTTGAATATATATTAATAATGTATGTATGCCATAAGCCTGCCACTTGTAGTCGCATGGTTGGTGCGATACCACAAGTGGCAGGCTTGCTGTCAGTACTATTTATGGAGTCTGAAAACTTATTTTTTACCCCCCCCCCATAGCCACATTCTCGGCCATAACGATAGTGCTGTAGCCCAGCAGATTGGTATGTAGGGTTGTAGTATTCATGTGTGCAAAATTTCTGCAAAAATAGCAAACTTGGGCTAAACTGCCAAATTTTCACATACAAAATCGCATTGTGCGTTTGAAACAATTTAATCAAAACATGTGATCAAAAAGTATGTCACAGACTTGCGCCTTTCGGCTACTGCTGCGGGTGGGGCTGTCTTTATAAGAGTAAACTCTTAACAGTCAGCCCCGCCCGCAGTAGTAGTGGTGTCAAGCGCCACCGCAAGTCTGCACCAAAAGAAAAAGTGGCTACGCCAAAAAAAAGGTCTTCGACATAAAAAATGCCTCAACCAAGAATTAGTGCCTTTCGTAGTTTGGCGCGTCCCGCGCCGAACACCGACCTAAGCATGTCAAGCGACCGCACCGCCTCAATTGGTGCTC
>JAZUHM010000225.1:0-4672 GCA_045641725.1 Bacteroidaceae bacterium
CTCCGCGGCCATAGGCTATACGCATGCATGCCAGCGGCCCCTGAAAGGGTCCAAGCACCAACTGCTCGCCCAAGACGCGATAAAATCCTGTCCACCAAAAGCCAAACGTCTCGTGCAGCATGGCCGCCACGTTGGCCATGCGCGCAATTGTGTCGGTCTCGCCCTCAAGCACTGCCTTGATTTGCGGTAGCAGCGCCTCATAAGCCTGCTGCTTGGCTGTATTACAGTTTTCTGCCATAATATGTAATTACTCCTTTATTATATATAAATAAGGTATAGCCCCTTGACCACGCGGCCAAGGGGCTAAATTGTTATTCGTTGCAATAAACCTGTTCGGGCTTGATCTTCTCAAACTTGCCCTCAGCGCCGTTGCGCCAGAAAATGCTGCCACCATCCCAATAGGTTGGGTAGCCGTCGGCAATCTGACCAAGGAACACGACCTTGATATCGTGCAATCCCTTGCTCAGCGCGATGCTGCGGCCACCGCGATAGCCTATCGGCACGGTGTAGCCGGTATTGTCAACCACCTTGACGCCGTCGATCCAAACTTCGCGGTAGTTGGCGCGGAAATACCACACGCCGTCCTCTGGCACTCGCACCAGGCCCTGGGCTATGGCCGAGTAATGAGGATTCTGTGGCTGGGCACGGATATCTTCGAGCTTGGCAATCTTCTTAGACTCCCAGCTCTCTACATTGGCGAGCTCTGCGCGAGAGCCAAAGCAGCCCTGGGCCACCTGCAGAGTCAGGCCTTGGGCGAGATTGTCAGCCTCGGCCTGTGCGGAGCGCGGTATCTGCTTTTCAGCAGTAATCACGCGAACGGGACTCTTCACGCCGCTGGGCAGAATGGTCGCAATCTTGACGATGGCATTGGCTGTGAGTTCAATCGGGCCCGTATAGAGAGTGCTCTCGGTGGTAGGCTCGCTGCCGTCGAGGGTATAATACATCTTCTCGGGGCGCGAGGTCTGGAAGGTGAGGCTTGCCTTGTCGGTGAAAGCCACAAAGTCGTAGCTGCCGCCGGGCTGTTCGGGTATCGGCACGTTGAAATTGGCGCCGTGAGCCTGCAGGCGCAGGTAGGAATCGGCATCCAAGCGACGTGTGAAGTCGGTGAAATTCTTCTTGGCGCGTGGCGACCAACCGGTCTCCATGACCGCAATGATACGTGGATAGGCACGATATTCCAAGACCTTGCAATCTGGCATGTACTCTGCCCAGAGATTACCCTGCGGGCCGAGGATATATTTCTCATACTCGCCCTCTAGTTCAGGGGCTATGGGCTCATAGTTATAGGTCTTGCTCAAATATACAGGAGCAGCGTAGCCCGGGGCAGCGGGCTCATTGTAGCGGTCGCCTTCGCAGTAGTCGAGGTAATAACCTGCGCTGCTGGGTGTCATGATAGCCTTGTGGCCGGCCTTGGCAGCGTGGATGCCGCCTTCAACACCGCGCCAGCTCATTACCACAGCGCTCTGATTGAGGCCGCCGCCCTCGAGTATCTCGTCCCAGCCGATGATACACTTGCCGTATTTGTTGAGATATTTCTCCATGCGGGTGACCACATAGCTCTGCAACTGCGCCTCGCGTGAGCGTTTGGGCTCGTTTTTGTAGCCGAGTTCGTCAGCCTTTTTCTGACAGAGCGGACACACCTTCCATTCGTCGCGAGGTGATTCGTCGCCACCGATGTGGAAATACTTGGATGGGAAAATCTGCACCAGTTCATCCACTATATCCTCGAGGAACTTGAATGTGGTCTCCTTGCCTGGGCACATAACGATAGGCTCTACGCCCCACACGGCACGAGGCTGCACCTGCTGTTCGCGACATGAGAGCCACGGATAGGCAGATATGGCGGCCAGCTCATGGCCCGGCATCTCAAACTCGGGAATGATGTTGATATAGCGCTCCTGGGCGTAAGCCACGATGTCCTTCAGCTCCTCCTGGGTATAGAAATACTGCTTGCCATCGGTGGCGCCGCTCATATCATTGTTGCGGCCGATGGCAGTGGCGCCAACCTCGGTGAGGCGTGGATATTTCTTGATTTCCACGCGCCAGCCCTGGTCCTCGGTGAGGTGGAAGTGCATATTGTTGGCCTTATACATCGACATAATATCAATCTGCTTCTTTATCTCATCTACGGTAAAGAAGTGGCGGCAGGGGTCGAGCATGAAACTGCGGTATTCAAAGCGCGGCTCGTCGTTTATCACCACTGCGGGCGCAGTCCAGGCCACATTGGCGGCGCGGGTGGCGCTCTCTACCTGTGGAGGCAGCAGCTGCATGAATGTCTGCATGGCGTAGAACAATCCCTGCGCGGTCTGTGCCTCGGCCTTGACACCCTGCGGGGTCACTGTGAGGGAATAGCCTTCCTTATTCTTGATTTTCTTGTTGCTGAGCAGCACTATCTGCGCATCGGAAGCCTTCTGTGCCAGCGCCAGATTGAGGCCGGTAGATGCATTGAGCTTCTTGATGAAAAACTCTGCCACCTTAATGTTTTCAGCGCCCTTGGCATAGATCTTGGTAGCGGGGGCAAGGGTATAGGTGCCCTGCTGGTCGATGATTTCCTTGGGCTGAGGAATAATATTGTAGTCGCGGGCCATAGCGCCGGCGGCTATTGCTGCACACAGAAACAGTGCAAGTATTTTCTTCATAATATTATAGGTTTTAATGGTATTCTCCAAATTTATTTCAGGCTAAATATGGATTGTCTTGTTAAGCAGATAGTTGTCTAGAATGACCATGGCGGTCATGGCCTCGACCACAGGCACAGCGCGGGGCAACACACAGGGGTCGTGGCGGCCGCGGGCCTTGAATTCTACCGCTTCGCCATCGAGATTGACCGTCTGCTGGTCGCGCAGGAGCGTAGCCACGGGCTTGAATGCCACGCGAAAATAAATATCCTGCCCATTGGAGATGCCGCCCTGTATGCCTCCGCTGCGATTGGTGATGGTGGTCACGCCGCCCTGGCCATCGGGCACAAACACGTCGTTTTGTTCTGAGCCGCGGCCCTCAGTGCCGGCAAAGCCAAGGCCGTATTCAAAGCCCTTGACGGCATTGATAGACATCATGGCGGCAGCCAACTGAGCCTGCAGGCGATTAAACACCGGCGCGCCCAGGCCTGCCGGGCATCCCTTGACCACTGCGCTGATTACGCCGCCGATGGTGTCACCCTCGGCCTTGACCTGCTGGATGAGTTCGGCCATCTCGGCGGCCTTTTGTGGGTCAGGACAGCGCACGGCGCTGGTCTCGGTCTGGCTGAGGTCGAGAGTGGTGTAATCGCCCTCGAGCCTGATAGGGCCTACCTGCGATGTATAGGCCTGCACCTCGATGCCGAGCTGACGGAGAGCCATCTTGGCAAAGGCTCCGCCCACACAGCGGGTGATGGTCTCGCGAGCTGACGAACGGCCGCCGCCGCGATGGTCGCGCAGACCGTACTTCTGCTGATAGGTATAGTCGGCGTGAGAGGGGCGATAGAGGTTGCGCAGGTTGTCGTAGTCATTGGAGTGCTGCTGGGTGTTGCGCACCAGGAATCCGATGGGGCATCCTGTAGTCTTGCCCTCAAACACGCCCGAGAGAATCTCGACCTGATCGGCCTCGTTGCGGGCTGTGGTGAGCGCGCTCTGGCCTGGTCGGCGGCGCGCCATCTCGCTCTGCAGGAAGTCGAGGTCAACCTCTATACCGGCGGGCATGCCGTCAATCACACCGCCCACTCCAGGGCCGTGGCTCTCGCCAAAGGATGTGAGTCTGAATATATTGCCAAATGTATTCATCTGCCTATAATTAATGGTGGTGGCCGCAGCCGCAGTGGCCGTCGCCGTGGTCATGGCCGCAGCCGCAGTGGTCATGGTCGTGGCCACATTCGCCGCCACACTCACCGCCGCAGTCGCCTCCGCAGCCACACGACATGCCGTTAACAAACTGACTGATTTCCTCGGCAGTAGCCTCGTGCAGATCCACGATGCTGCCAGTGAAGCGTAGGTCGCAGCCTGCCAGCGGATGATTGAGGTCTATCACCACCGAGTCGGTCTTGACCTCGAGCACACAGCCGTCAAATCGCATGCCGTCCTCGTTCATCAACGGAATGATGTTGCCAGGAAAAATAGTCTCGGCATCAAAGTGGCCGTTGCCGCCGCGGAAAATATCCTTGGGCAACTCCTTCACATGCTCCTCCATATAGGGGCCATAGGCCTGGTCCTGAGGAATAACGAAATCAAACTTGTCGCCCGCAGCCAGGCCCACTACCTGAGCCTCAAAGTCGGGCAACGTATAGCCCATGCCGCTCACAAAGGTGAATGGGTGCTGGGCATTTGTCTTCTCTATAAGCACCGGGGTCTCTTCCTCGCCAATGCTATAAAGCTCATAGCTGACGCTGATAAATTTGTTGTCTGCCATAATATATGTGTTTACTGATTATTAAATTCCAAGCATTTCAAGGCAAAACTACCTCAATTTACAAGTTTCGGGCAAAAATAACACAAATTTATGGCAAAACCAAATTTTATAGTAAAATAAATAAAGGTTCGCGCGCACAAGAAGCCGCGCGCAATTCGCCCAAAAATCAATTTTCTGCGCTCTCGCAAAATCATGATTCGAGATAAATTTGGTTCACAGCGCTGTGAACGTTTGTTCACACCGCTGTGAACGATTGTTCACAGCGCTATGAACGTTCGTTCACAGCGCTGTG
>JAZUHM010000226.1:0-3169 GCA_045641725.1 Bacteroidaceae bacterium
GGCGCCGTCTATCATGGGGATAGTCTCGCCCAGGCACATGTGGGTCTTGACCCAGATTTTGATTGCTTGGTCTATGGTCAGGATAAGCAGCACTATCAGTAGGGCCGCAATGCGTTTTTTAAGCATAAGCCTAGTCTCTTCTGTTTTTCATCTGCTTGGCCTCGATGCTGAGCGTAGCATGTGGCACGGCGCGCAGGCGCTCCTTTGGAATCAGCTTGCCCGTGACGCGGCAGATGCCGTAGGTCTTGTTCTCGATGCGTATAAGAGCATATTGCAAGTTGTCGATGAACTTTTTTTGGCGCGCAGCCAGGGTGTTGAGTTCCTCTTTGCTCTGCGTGGCGTAGCCCTCCTCCATCACCTTGTAGGTGGGCGATGTGTCGTCCACGGCGTTGGAATTGCGGTGCGTGAGCGCTGCAATAATTTGGTCATAGTCGGCGCGGGCCACTTCCAGTTTCTGGAGTATGAGTTCCTTGAACTCCAACAGCTCTTCGTCGCTGTAACGTTTTTTCTCTGTCATCCTTGAGTTTTTTATAGGTATAGTTTTTTGTTTTGTGTTATCTGCAAAAGAAATCGTTTGTTTGTTTCGTGTCGTATTCTTGCATTGTTTTCTGCTTGCGTGGGGCGTCCTGTCAGTCTTCCATTTGGATTATTATCTGGTCTAGAAAGTTGTCGGCTACATTGCTAATGTCTTCCTTATCATACATGTATAGGAATGCAAGATGCGTTTCAGACACAGTCAGTCGAATTATTACCCTTCCGCCGCCCGCTTTGCCTCGCCCCTTGGAGGCGAATGCAATGCGAACCTTGCGCATGCCATTTCGCAGTGGAGTGCCTAATTCTGGATTTACTTTTAACTCTTCGATAAGCGCATTTACGTCTTGAGGTAATGACTTGTAGCGCTTTTTTAATCTCTTGAAAGCCTTCAGAAATTCATCGGAAAATCGTATATCCTGAATCATATGCTGAGGATAAATGCTTGAGCCTCACTTGTGGTCATGCGTGTTGCGGTTTCGCTTTGCTTGATGGCTTTTTTTATGCGATTAGCAGCTTTGTATGCCTTTTCAAGTTCCAGCAATCTGTTCCAGCGTGCTTTGGAAATAGACACTGTTATTTTTTTTTCGTTTGTTTGTTTCATATTATTTCATGTTTTGGCGTTGCTGCTTGCCTTTTGGAGGGGGGGCCGCCGCGTGGTGTCTGGCGTTTGGGCCAGGGTGTGCGGCGGCGCCCGCCGGGGCTGAGGAATATGTAATTACCTATTTCTTTTCTATCTTAGCCTGCAGGGTAAAGTCTTCGAAGTCGAAGGTGTCGGCCTCAAGACCAGCCTGCCATGTGAGGCTGTCGCAGAGTACCTGGGCGCAGATGTAGTCTCTGAACTGCTCTACGGCCTCGCGTACCTCGGCGTTGTCCTCGAGGGTGATGCAGATGTGGTCGGTAATCTCAAAGCCGTTGTCCTTGCGGTAAGCCTGGATGCGCTTAACCACCTCGCGAGCCATGCCTTCCTTCTTGAGGTCGTCGGTGATGGTGAGGTCGAGGGCCACGGTGAGCGTGCCTTCGTTGGTGACGCTCCAGCCCGGGATATCCTGGTTGAAGATCTCGACGTCCTCGCGGTCGATTGTCACGGTCTGGCCTTCTACCTCGATGGCGAGCTGGCCGTCAGCCTCGAGCTTGCCGATGAGGTCCTGAGACAGGTCGGCCACAATCTTTGACACAGGACCCATGAGTTTGCCGAGCTTCTTGCCCATGACGCGGAAGTTGCACTTGACGGTCTTGACGAGCTGGATGCCGGCCACATATTTGATTTCCTTGATATTGAGTTCGCTGGTGATGATTGGGCTCATCTCCTCGATAGACTGCTGCTCGGCGTCGTTGCCCACAGGAATCATGATGCACTGGAGAGGCTGGCGCACGATGATTTTCTCCTTCTTGCGGAGGGAGAGACCCATTGAGGTAATCTTCTGTGCCTTCTGCATCTGGAGCTCGAGGCCTTCGTTGATGATATTCTCGTCGGCCACTGGGTAGTCCTGGAGGTGTACGCTCTGCTCGCCGCCCTTGAGGTCGCGGTAGAGCTTGTCGGCGTAGAATGGGGCCAATGGCGCCATGAGGCGGGCCACTGTCTCAAGGCAGGTGTAGAGACTCTGATAGGCGCTGAGCTTGTCGGCGTCGAGGCCTGACTGCCAGAATCGCTTGCGGTTGAGGCGCACATACCAGTTGGAGAGGTCGTTGATTACGAAATCCTCGATGAGGCGGCCTGCGGTGGTGAGGTCGTAGTCCTCGTAGCATGCGGTCACCTTCTTTACCAATGTGTTGAGGGCAGAGAGAATCCACTTGTCGATGCTCTGGCGCTCGCTGACAGCCACCTGTGGCTCGGTGCCGCTGAAGCCGTCAACATTGGCGTACATGGCAAAGAAGCTGTAGGTCTGGTAGAGCTTGCTGAACAGCGAGCGGGCCACTTCCTGCACGCCCTTCTCGTCGAAGCGGAGGTTGTCCCAAGGCTGCGAGTTGGTAATCATATACCAGCGCAGTGGGTCGGAGCCGTATTTCTCGATGGCCTCAAATGGGTCAACGGCGTAGCCAAGGCGCTTAGACATCTTGTTGCCGTTCTTGTCGAGCACGAGGCCGTTGGAGATGACTGCCTGGTAAGCCACAGAGTCGAAGACCATAGTGGCGATGGCGTGGAGGGTGAAGAACCAGCCACGGGTCTGGTCAACGCCCTCAGCAATGAAGTTGGCTGGGTAGCACAGACGATTGTCGAGCTTGTCTTTGTTTTCGAAAGGATAGTGAATCTGGGCGTAAGGCATGGCGCCAGAGTCGAACCAAACGTCGATGAGGTCGGTCTCGCGCTTCATTGGCTTGCCTGTAGGGCTGACGAGCACGATATAATCAACGTAAGGACGGTGGATGTCGATCTTATGGTAGTTCTCCTCGCTATAGTCGCCAGGCACGAAGCCTTTCTCTTTGAGCGGGTTGCTCTGCATGATGCCTGCAGCCACTGATTTCTCGATCTCAGCGTAAAGCTGCTCGATGCTGCCGATGCAAATCTCCTCGCGGGTCTCGGCGTTGCGCCAGATTGGCAGCGGAGTGCCCCAGTAGCGGGAGCGGGAGAGGTTCCAGTCGTTGAGATTCTCGAGCCACTTGCCAAAACGACCAGTGCCGGTAGATTCTGGCTTCC
>JAZUHM010000227.1:0-2528 GCA_045641725.1 Bacteroidaceae bacterium
TGAGCTGGCTCACTGCAGGAATCAGTCCGCCCAGAGGTATGCCGCGGCCATAGTCTCTGACCATTGCGCTGAGGTTGTCTTTGACTTCTATCTCGATGCGTTTGCCAAAGCCTTCGTTGAATTCGTCGATACTGTTGTCTATCGTTTCCTTGAGCAAGACGTAGATGCCGTCTTCCTTGTTGGAACCGTCGCCGAGGCGACCGATATACATACCAGGGCGCCGACGGATATGTTCTACGCCTTCGAGATGGACGATGGATTCGTCACCATAGTTCGTTACTTTCTTTTCTTCTGCCACTGTTGGTAGATTTTATTAGTGATGGGTAAAGAGGTTGCTCAAAGCGGCCCGTCGCTTTGTTGTTGAATCGGGCTAGTCTGTAAGGTGCTTGGTGAAGCAGCGGCGGCGCTTGTGCTGTTCGCTTTTGAGGTATTGCCACTGCGACTGCACCTTGTCGTTGATTTCGAGCTCGGGGTTGGTCTCGCCGCAGGTGATTCCTTTTTTCATGTAGATAGGAATGAGGTTGGCAAAGAGCATGGCGTTGACGCCCTTGCCCTGATATTCGGGTTTGATGGCCACGAGCAGGAGATCTACGATGTCGGATTTCTTGAGATACAGTCCCTTGAGCAGGTGCCACCAGCCAAAGGGCCAGAGTTTGCCCTTGGCTTTCTGCAGAGCCTTCGACATAGAGACCATTGAGATGCCGACGCACACCAGCTCGTTGTCTTCGTTCTCTATCAGCGTCACCATGTCGAGGTCGAGGATTGGCAGATACTCATTGATGTACTGGTCGATCTGGCCTTTGCTCATTTCTGAGTAGCCAAAGAGCGGCTTGTAAGCCTCGTTGACGAGGTCAAACATCTTGTAGCCGAGGCCTGTCTCCCTGATTTCCTTGGCGCTCTTGATTTTGCGGATGTGCAGTTTGAGGCGGCGCTCTACGATAGAGGCAATCTTGGTGTATTGTTCTGGTATTTCTTCGGGCATAAAGAGTTTGAACTCTACCCAGTCCATCGCCTTGCCGTAGCCCAGGCGCTCCATGTGCTCTGGGTAATAGGGGAAGTTGTAGATGGTGGCCATGGTGCTGAGTTGGTCAAAGCCCTCGATGAGCATGCCTTCGGCGTCGAGGTCGGTAAAGCCGAGCGGGCCTTCGATATCGGTCATGCCCTTCGAGAGGCCCCATTCCTCCACTGCCTTGAGCAGGGCGCGGCTCACGTCGATGTCGTCAATAAAGTCTATCCAGCCAAATCGCACTGTGTTTTTGCCCCAGGTCTTGTTGGCCTTGTGGTTGATGATGGCAGCCACGCGGCCCACAATCTTGCCGTTCTGATAGGCGAGGAAAAACTCTGCCTCGCAAAACTCGTAAGCGGGGTTCTTCTCCTTGCTGAAGGTCTTGAGCGCGTCAGACAGGAGGTCGGGCACGGAGTAGGGATTATCCTTGTATAATTCGTAGTTGAAGCGTGCAAATTGTTTGAGTTCTTTCTTGGTAGTAACTCTCTGTATAGTGGTCATCATATTTCTTAATGCTAAATTAAATACAAAATTAGTCGTTTTTGGTGGATTGTCAAAGTTAATGTCCTTAAAAAATGTTTATGCGGGCGAGATTTGGCAAAATATAGGTGGATTAAGGCTTGAAAAAACTTCAAATATCAAGGGTAAGATTAAAATTATTGGGCAAAAATGTTGTTGGTATGAGTGTTTTGTTTAATTTTGCAATCAAAGATTGAAATTTATGCATTCGGCAATGTTTTTCAGGCATGATATGACAACAAGGTGGCATGTGATTTTGCTTGTGTGGCTGGGCGCTGTTCTGCTTTGCGCAGGATGTGGCCGGCAGCCCAAGTGTGTGGATAATCCGCAGCCGTCGGTTTATTATTGGCGCACCACATTCAGCCTTGATGACGCCGAGCGCAGTTTTCTGGCCGAGCATAAGATTGGCAAACTCTATCTGCACCTCTTTGATGTGGTGCGCGGGCAAGACGGTGGCCTTCAGCCGTCGGCCACGCTGCTTTTCCAAGACTCGGTGCCCAAGGATGTGGAGGTCATTCCCGTGGTCTTTATAGCGCCGGGGGCGCTGCGCGACACATCGGGCGTGAGCGAACTGCCGGGGCTTATCGTGCGCCGAATAGACCAGATGCTGGAGCAAAACTATGTGGGCGCAGCCACCGAGATCCAGCTCGACTATGACTGGGCTCAGTCCGACCAGCAGACGTATTTCGCTATGCTGCAATCTGTTGTGAATCAGCTCCATGCAGCTGGGCGCAAGCTGTCGGTCACTGTCAGGCTGCACCAGTTGTCGCTGCCTGTGCCGCCGGCCGATTATGGCGTGCTGATGGTTTATAACACCGGCAATCTGACTAAGGGCGACGAGACCAATTCCATACTCAGCGTCAATGCCGTGGGTCCGTACCTGCGCAATCTGCACGACTACGACCTGCCGCTGTGCACGGCCCTGCCTGTGTATAGCTGGGACCTCCTCTTCCATTCCGGCCACTTCGTGCAGATACTCAAGGGCGTGGATGTGAGAGACACC
>JAZUHM010000228.1:0-2278 GCA_045641725.1 Bacteroidaceae bacterium
TCATCAAGATGTTTGGCATGGGCGGCGAGGGCGACCTCATTCAGCGCCTCAAGCAGCTGAATCTATCCCCAACAGCCATTTCCTACGAGTATGATCCTTGCGATTACCTCAAGGCTAAGGAGTTTCAGCAGAAGCGCGACAATCCTGACCACAAGAAGGCACCGGGCGATGACCTTGTCAACATGCAGACCGGCATCTTTGGCTGGAAGGGAGAGGTGCTCTACAAGGCAGCGCCATGCATCAACGATTGGCTTGACACTCTCGACCCCAACACTCCGCACAATGACATCTTCGGACTGCTCAAGGACAAAATCAATGTCGAGATTCACAAGAACTACAAGCTCTTTGCCTGCAACTATATCGCAGCAGACCTCTTGAACGGCGACACCAAATGGGCCGATCAGGGCAAATATACTGCCGAGGAAAAGGCTGGCTACGAAAAGTACTTGAGCGACCGTATCGCACTCGTCGATCTGCCAAATCCCGACCCGCAGTTCTTGCGCGAGAGCATCCTCACCATGTACGCCAACCCCTTGTTTAATCATTATAAGGCCATTGGTGAAGAATAATCTGCTTTTTGCTGTAGCCACGGCGCTATTGTCCATTATTGTCTGCTCATGCTCCGACCACGAGTCATGGGCAGACAATTATGTTACCAACATGGTAGAGCTCGACACCGACACCAAAGGCGGCGCCGTCCTCATGCGTCTTGACAATGGCGTGACCTACCAGCTCGATGGCTCGCGCAAATTCAATCGCCCCGACACCACCTACCGATGTGTGTGCGTCTATACAACTCAGGGCGCCAAGGCCGTGCTGGCCAGTTGCGCCGAGGCATTGTCGTCGCGCCCTTACACCCCTGCTGCCGACCTTGAAATCAAGCAGGATCCCTGTGAGTTGACAAGTATCTGGGTCAGTGGCGGCTATCTCAATGCCCGGATCGTCATCCAGGGCAAGGACAAGCCCCACACTTTTGGCTTTATCGACCAAGGCATCACCAGCAATCCCGATGGCAGCCGCACATTGACACTGCTGCTCCACCACGACCAGAACTCCGACATGGAGGCATTCTCGCGCACCGTCTATCTTTCGTGCCTCATCAGGGATTGCGAACTGCAGCCCAAGCGAGACTCTGTAAGACTGATTATGCCAGACAAAACGTACGCTTTAATTCGTTAAACATGAAGCACTTAGCAATTGCGGCCATTGTTGCCGCATTTCTTTTTTGTCCCGTGCAGAATATTGCACAAAACCTCACCCCCGACCAGAATTACGAACAAGGGCACCAATTGATTTTGCAAAAAGACTATCACAATGCCATTGTACCCTTGCTCAAGGCAGCCAAGGGCGGCCATGTGCAGGCAATGATGGAACTGGCGCAGTGCTACAGCTACGACAAGTCGAGCAGTCATAACGCCGACAAGGCCGTCACCTGGTGGCGCAAGGCTGCTGCGTTGGGCAATGCCGATGCCCAGTATTACGCCGGTTGTTGCTACGATTATGGCATTTCATGTGCAGAAAACAAGTCGAAAGCCGTGGCATGGTATGAGAAAGCGGCTGAGCAGGGCCATACCCAAGCCCTTGATGCCTTGGCATGCTATCGCTACGCCGAACGCAACTACGAGCAGGCCGCTGCCCTATGGCAAAAGGCTGCTAATCAGGGTTATACCTATTCTGTCCACAATCTGGCCCGCTGTTATGACGAGGGGCTGGGAGTAAACCAAGATTATGCCAAGGCCGTAGAGCTCTACACTCAGGCTGCGGCCAAGGGATTTGCGCTTTCGCAAAACGAGTTGGGCCGTTGTTATCATTTCGGCACAGGTGTAGAGCAGGATTTCACCGTTTCGGCAGAGTGGTACCAAAAAGCCGCCGACCGGGGATTGCCCATAGCCAAGTATAATCTCGGTGTTTGTTATTTTGACGGCACGGGAGTAGAGCAAAATCCCGAGAAAGCCATCGATTTGTGGCTCGAGGCTGCGGACAAAGACTGCATACCCGCATTAAAAAAGATTGTGTATTGCCTGGAGAACGGCATAGGCCTTGAGTCCGACCCCCTTAAAGCCGAAGCCCTGCGCAAAACCATTGCCAATCTTCAGAAAAACAGCAGCAAGTTTTCAACCTTTGAAAACGATTCCCGCGTGCTGCTTCCTATATCTCAATAATTGCAATTAGGGCGGAGTTGTCGATTAATATCATAAGGTCGGTGTTTGGCGTGAGACGCGCCAAACTACGAAGTATGTTCGCGAGGGCTCTGTCGTTAGTCGGCGATAGCCGGGAC
>JAZUHM010000229.1:0-3363 GCA_045641725.1 Bacteroidaceae bacterium
CAGCCTCAGCAGATGTCTCGCTATCTGCGGCAGGGGCAGCGGCTTCAGCGGCATGGGCCACGCCATCTGCGGCAGGAGCAGCGATATCTACGGTATAAGACGAGCCGCCGTCGTTTGCCAATTCTGGAATCAAGGCATCCAGTTCTGCCTTCTGCTGTGCCTCCTTGGCCTCCACCTCGCGCAATTCCGCCTCCTGGCGCTCCTTGTCAAGGCGCTCGTTTTCGGCAATAAGCTGATCGTTGCGGCTTGTCCACTGACGCTTGCCGAAGACATTCTCCACGTCGTCAGCAAAGATTACCTCATTGTCCATCAGCAACTTAGCGACCTGGGCATGACCCTCGGCGCGCTCCTGCAGTATCTGCTTGGCGCGCTCGTACTGCTCAGCGAGCAAAGCCTTGACCTCATCGTCAATCTTCTGAGCCGTGAGGTCGGAATATGGTTTCTGGAAATACTCGGTCTGAGTATTGTAGTAGCTTACATTAAAGAGATTGTCGCTCATGCCATAATAGGCGATCATGCCGAAAGCCATCTTGTTGGCGCGCTCCAAATCGCTGAGCGCACCGGTGGAGATGCTGCCCACAAAGAGTTCCTCAGCAGCGCGGCCGCCCAAGAGCGAGCATATCTTGTCGAGCATCTGCTGCTTGGTGAGGTTTACACGCTCCTCTGGCAGATACCACGCCGCGCCAAGGGCCTGGCCGCGCGGCACGATTGTGACCTTAACCAGCGGATCGGCATACTGACAGAACCACGACACGGTGGCATGTCCTGCCTCGTGGAGCGCAATGGTGCGCTTTTCGTCCTGAGTCATGACCTTAGTCTTCTTCTCAAGGCCGCCGATGATTCTATCTATGGCATCAAGGAAATCCTGCTTGTCAACAGCCTTCTTATCCTTGCGCGCAGCAATCAGCGCCGCCTCGTTGCAGACATTAGCGATGTCGGCGCCCGAGAAACCAGGGGTCTGACGCGCCAAGAGGTCGATATCTACAGTCTCATCATTTTTGATTGGCTTCATATGAACGGCAAAGATCTGTTTGCGCTCGGGCAAACCAGGCAGTTCCACATGAATCTGGCGGTCAAAACGACCCGCACGCAACAAAGCCTTGTCAAGAATATCAGCACGGTTGGTGGCAGCCATTACGATAATGCCGCTATTGGTGCCAAAACCGTCCATTTCTGTAAGCAACTGGTTGAGAGTGCTTTCGCGCTCGTCGTTGCCACCCATAGAGGGGCTCTTGCCACGCGCACGGCCCACGGCATCAATCTCGTCGATGAAGACAATGCACGGCGCCTTCTCCTTAGCCTGGTGGAAAAGGTCGCGCACTCGGCTGGCTCCCACGCCCACAAACATCTCTACAAAGTCGCTACCCGACAGAGAGAAGAATGGCACGTTAGCCTCGCCGGCCACCGCCTTTGCAAGCAAGGTCTTACCGGTTCCCGGAGGGCCTACGAGCAATGCGCCCTTGGGGATTTTACCACCCAGCTCGGTGTATTTCTTAGGATCCTTGAGAAATTTCACAATCTCCTGCACTTCCTGCTTGGCCTCGTCCTGTCCGGCCACATCCTTAAAGGTAACCTCGGTGCGCTTGCCCTTCTCATAAAGCTGGGCCTTGCTCTTGCCCACAGAGAATATGCCACCGCCGCCGGCACCACCGCCGCCACGACGGAAAAGGAAGAAGAAAATAAAGCCAAACAGCAGCAAAGGCACAATGATATTGAAGAAAACTGTGCCCAAAATGCTATCATTTGACTTATACTCGACATCGCCATTAAAATGCTTGGCATTCTTTTCCTCTTCAAGGAATTTATCGACATTATCTACGGACGAAAATACAGCAGTCACGCTTGGGTCGCTGCCAGCCTCGCTGGCCTTGGCAAAGACCTCGCCCACGTATTTCTGCTCTACATACATCACCACATTGCCATCGCCCTTGTTGACCACGATGTTGCGCGCATAACCTTTGCGCACGTAGTTCTGGAACACGCTGTAGGTGACTTCCTTCTGAAAACTGCCGCCAAAAACACCCGACTGCGTATAAAACAGGATTAGCATCGCACCAATGGCGATGAGATACACCCACGAAAGTCGGAACTTAGGCATTTTCATGTTATTATTGTTGTTGCTCATAATACTTGCTCGTTTAAAAAACAGACAGATTGTTTGTTTATAATAATAAAGGTATAAGGAATGTGTGTAATTCAGCCATCGATTCCTTAATCAAGGTCTGGCAGTTCGGTCAGTTTGGCATCTGCCCACAGATGCTCGAGGTCGTAGAACTCGCGAGCCTCGGGCTGGAGCACGTGTACCATAATATCGCCATAGTCCATCGCAATCCAATAGGCATTCTCCAGGCCGCTAACGCCAAAAGCCTTTTCTCTGAGCTTTTCACGCATGGTGTCGCTCACCGAACCCGCAATCGCCTCCACCTGAGTGGGCGAATTGGCCTGGCAAATCACAAAATATTTACAAACAGTGTCTTTGATATTAGAAAAATCGGCTATAACGATACGGTGGCCCTTCTTATCTTGAATGCCCTCGATGATAGTTTCCAACAGTTTTTTGGTAGTTACTTGCATGTATGTGTACTTATTTTAATAATTAGAGTGCAAAAATAATCTTTTTATTTCATATTCTGCCCTGCATTACAATATTTAATTTTTATTTGCACTTAAAAACATGCAAAAAGGGTGCCGTTTCCCAATTTTGCGCAGAAAAAAGTTGCAAAAAGTGCACAAAACAAAGAAAATTAAAAAAAATCGAAAAAAATCCCGATATTTCTTTGTCGGTAATTTAGAAAGTTATAATTTTGCACCACGAAACGATTGGGATATGGTGTAATGGTAACACTGCAGATTCTGGTCCTGCCTTTCCTGGTTCGAGTCCGGGTATCCCAACACAGCCGAGCATCAAGCGATGCTCGGTTTTTTTGTGTAGTTGTGGTGCTTTGTTTTCAACGCAAATGTTTGCAAATTTAATCGTGAATTATTTATGTCTGCCGTGCGACCAACGGCGAGCTTGGAACGGACGACACAAATCAGCCGGATGGCATAAGCCCTGTGAATAATTGCGCTATCGAGGTGGAGCCTTGGTCGGTGTTCGGCGCGGGACGCGCCTAATTACAAAAGGCACCAACCCTGGCATTGGCGTTATCAGTTAAGTCCCTAAGCGAAGCGTTAACTCCCCTTAACTCCTTTTATTTCCCTAAAAAAGCTATCAGCTCCGGCCGTTTTTCCTCGCTCTAAAATTACTTTTCTTCGCGCTTAAAAAATCTAAGTGCGAGATAAATTCTGTTCACAGCGCTGTGAACGTTTGTTCACAGCGGTGTGAACGATTGTTCACAGCGCTATGAACGATTGTTCACAGCG
>JAZUHM010000230.1:0-6624 GCA_045641725.1 Bacteroidaceae bacterium
CACATGGCATTTCTTCTTGAAACTCTTATGAGCCTTGGCTTGCTTTTTCTCAAAATAAACCACGTCGCCGGCCTTGAGCTGGTAGCGCTTATCCACCTCGTTATTCTTGCGCAATTTACGCTCACTTATGCCATACTCTGCTGCAATTTTCTTATACGTGTCGCCAGAGCGAGCAATTATGTAATAATTTCCGTTGCAATAAGAGATGGCGCGTGGAGTATTGGCAGACTGGGCCACAATCGTAGGCTGCACCACTGTCGATACGTTATCTGCAGCATATTTCTTGCTACCTAAAGCCTCGCGGTCAAGTTCTGTCAGGTTATAATCCTCAATTATCTGGATGAGTTTATAGGCATAGGTTGGATTTGTAGCATATCCGGCAGCCTTGAGACCATGCGCCCACGACTTGTAGTCGGTGATTGGCAATTGAAAAAGCGAAGCATATCGGCGACTGTTTTTCAAAAAGAGGGAATGATCCTTATAGCTATCCTCGGCATTAGAATACACTCTGAATTTCTCGTTTGGTGCATCGTCATCACGCAACATCACCGGGCCGGTCCAATCATTATGTGCCTTGATACCAAAATGATTTCTGCCTTTTACTGCGAGCAAACTGGTACCGGCTGCGCTCTCCAAAAGTCCCTGCGCCATGGTGATGCTGGCAGGCACACTATGCTCACGCATCTGGTGTATAGCCATATCCCTGTAAGTCTGAATATATCGCAGATATTTCTCCGACTGACCATATGCAGACATAGCCAGCAGCGCCAAAAACAGAAATATGACTTTTCGCAATCGCATTCTATATACCTTATTATATTATATATAGTTTACTTTATCTTTGAGTACTTCTGCTTAACCACAAAGAATTGGCCGTTGGTAATAGTCTCGAGCGGCAATCTGTAATAATTCATATCATATCCAGCGCCATTGCCTTCTGGCCACTCGTTTTCCTCTACATAAAAGGCCACTTTGCCATCGTTTTGCAACACCATAGTGGAATATCCAGAAGTTTTCTCAGTTACCAGATATGAGCCTTCCCAATCAGAAGCAAACGTCTTGGCATCTATACATGTTGCCACGTCGTCAAAAGCCTTATAGAAAATCGTCACCTTGGAACGGTTGTCAGCTGCGGGCAGAGACTGAAGCAATAACCAAACCGTCTTTTTGTCAGCTTTGCGCTTTGCCTTTACCATAAGTGGCTCGCCGTTGGTCGCTTGTTTGCCAACTTTGATACCGCCAGGGCACTCAAAACTGTTCACAACCTCATCCCATGCGCCTTGCGCAGTCTGGATATTTGAATAATGATATACATTAAACATTCGGCCATATCTGCATCGGCTGCTCAGAATAACATCACCGTTAGGAAGTTCCTCACACTTAGGCTCATCGCCTTTGGGCGCGCACTCTGCATTGGGGCCACCAAGCACGCTCCACGTCTTGCCCAGATTATCAGAGTAAAGCACAAAGTTGCCAGAATGTGTACACAATGCGGTATAAACCCTATAGTGACTACCTGTTTTTATCCTTTTGCTTTGGAAAATACGACCCGAGCCACAAAACAACGACTGCACTTCCCTACCCTCGCCTCTTGCGTCAAACAAGCTATAGACTGATTCGGTTATATCTTCAGGCTGAGTCCATGTCTTGCCGTTATCATAGCTATAGATTCTTGCCACGCGCAAAGGATTATTGCGCTTAGAGCTCCAATAGCTCATATTGCCCGTAGCGCTCATTATCAATATCGTATCACTCTCGTGATCAGCAACTATAGCAGCATCGCCATAGCCGCATGCATCATCACCCTTTATGCCATTGCCATCAATTATAACCTGAGATTCCGACCAGGTTCTGCCATTATCCATCGACATTCTTGCCACAATGTCAATATGACCAAAACCTATATCAGCCCAGCACCAGCGCTTATCTGCAAGAGCAATGAGTTTACCGGTGCGAGTACTGGTGATAGCAGGTATGCGATACGGAATACTATCCTTGCTTGGAGTATAGAACAAGGTATAAGGGGTTACAACATCTGCCACAGCACTCATCGCCACGGCACTAAAAAACATTACCAGAGTTAATATTCTTTTCATATTTAGATATCATTTAATCAAGTTTCAACACCGCAAGGAATGCCTTCTGAGGCACCTGCACATTACCAATTTGCTTCATGCGTTTCTTGCCTCGCTTCTGCTTTTCAAGCAATTTGCGCTTACGGCTGACGTCACCGCCATAACACTTTGCAGTCACATCCTTACGCACTTGCTTGACTGTCTCACGAGCAATAATCTTAGCACCGATTGCAGCCTGAATAGCTATATCAAACTGCTGGCGAGGCAGCAATTCCTTTAGCTTCTCACACATGCGGCGACCAAAGGCAACTGCATTATCAGAATGAGTCAAAGTAGAAAGCGCATCCACTGGCTCACCATTAAGCAAGATATCAAGTTTAACGAGATTGCTCTTGCGGAAGCCGTTCTGGTGATAATCAAAGGAGGCATAGCCGCGTGAAATACTCTTAAGCTTGTCGTAGAAATCAATCACAATCTCACCGAGCGGCATATCAAAGATTATCTCAACTCGGTTTCCGGCAACAAACTCTTGTTTTACCAACTCGCCACGCTTGCCAAGGCAAAGAGTCATAATCGGACCGATATATGCAGTAGAAGTAATGATGCTGGAACGGATATACGGCTCCTCAACATGCTCTATCTCAGTTGGGTCAGGCATATCGGAAGGATTATGCACCTCCAGCACATCGCCATGCTTAGTAAACACTTGATAAGACACGTTTGGCACAGTGGTAATAACGTCCATATCAAACTCGCGATCCAAACGCTCTTGCACAATCTCCATGTGCAACAAGCCAAGGAATCCACACCTGAAACCAAAGCCCAAAGCCACAGAACTCTCAGGACTAAAACTCAACGACGCATCATTAAGTTGTAATTTCTCCAGAGAACTACGCAGATTTTCAAAGTCTTCTGTCACAATAGGATAAATACCGGCAAACACCATCGGTTTGACTTCCTCAAAACCTGCAATAGCCTCTGAACAAGGATTTGCAATAGAGGTAATGGTATCACCCACCTTGACCTCGGTAGCAGTCTTAATACCGCTCACGATATAACCTACGTTGCCGCAACCAATCTCTTTGGTTGGCTTCATCTCCATTTTGAGAATGCCAATCTCATCGGCGCTATATTCTTTCTTTGTGTTGACAAAGCGAACCTTATCGCCAGCCTTAATACTGCCGTTCTCTACCTTAAAATATGCAATGATTCCACGGAAAGGATTAAATACAGAGTCAAAAATCAAAGCCTGCAGCGGGGCGTCAGGATTGCCTTTTGGCGCAGGAATCTTTTCAACTACCGCCTTTAATATTTCCTCTACTCCAAGACCGGTCTTACCAGAAGCACGAATTATATCTTCACGGTCGCAGCCGAGCAAATCAATAATCTCATCCTCCACCTCTTCTGGCATAGCATTATCCATGTCACACTTATTGATTACAGGCACAATCTCCAGATCATGGTCAATAGCCATATAAAGATTGCTGATTGTCTGTGCCTGCACACCCTGGGTGGCATCAACCACAAGCAAAGCGCCTTCACACGAAGCAATACTGCGACTCACCTCGTAAGAAAAGTCAACGTGTCCCGGGGTATCAATAAGGTTAAGGGTATATTTCTGGCCATCCAGTTCATAGTCCATCTGTATGGCATGACTCTTAATAGTTATGCCACGCTCGCGCTCCAAATCCATATCATCGAGCACCTGAGCTTCTTTGACATCAATGGTTTTGGTAAACTCCAGCAATCGGTCTGCCAAAGTAGATTTACCATGGTCAATGTGGGCAATTATGCAGAAATTTCGAATATTTTTCATTTATAAATCAGATAATTATAGGGTTAGTCAAACAAATCTGCTTCGGCAAAACTCTTGCCATTAACATCTTTTGGAGAAAGTACTAATTCTTCCGCAGCAATCGGCCATTCAACACCAATAGCCGGATCATCATAACGAATAGAAGCTTCGGCGCTCGGCATGTACTTATTATCAACCTTATAAGTAAAGACTGCGGTATCTGAAAGTACGACAAATCCATGAGCAAATCCTCTTGGAATAAACAGCTGACGCTTATTCTCTGCAGACAATTCTACAGCCACATACTTGCCAAATGTCTTGGAAGATTTTCGCAAATCAACAGCAACATCAAGCACCTTGCCCTCAATCACTCTTACCAGTTTAGCCTGACTCCACTCGCCTTTTTGATAGTGCAAACCACGCAAAACGCCATAAGAAGACTTAGACTCATTGTCTTGAACAAAAACAGTAGTGCCAATATTTTTGTCGAAATCTTCTGCGCGATATGTCTCCATAAAATAGCCACGCGCATCTTCAAAAATTCGGGGTTCAAGTATCCAAACTCCCTGTATTTCGGTTTCGATATAGTTCATAATACGATATTTTACTGCAAAACTAATCATTTTTTCGCTGATTTTAGTAATTTCGTGTCATTATTATTAAACTAAAACTAATATAATCGAATATGAACCCAAAATTTTCACTTGCAGTAGCTGCATTTGCACTATCTATTCTAACATCAACAGCACAAATTTCCGTAATTGCACATCGTGGATATTGGAAAACAAAAGGCTCTGCCCAAAACAGTATTACTGCCCTCACAAAGGCAGACAAAATCAAATGCTACGGCTCTGAATTTGACGTATGGATTACAGCCGACGATCAACTCGTTGTCAACCACGACCCAACTTATAACAACGTCAATTTGCAATATGCTAATTACGACACCGACGTAAAGCCACTTACCCTATCAAATGGCGAGAAACTACCTTTGTTACGCGATTTCCTCACAAAAGCCAAAAAACTCAAAACAAAACTCATTCTCGAGATCAAAGCACACAAGGAAAAAGAACGAACAATGGCTTGCGTGGACAAAACATTGGAAATGATAAAAGAACTCGGGCTCGAAGACAGAGTGACATACATATCCTTTAGTTACCAGGCATGCATTGCCCTCAAGCAAAAATCTCCAGCTGACACAGAGTCGTATTACCTCGGTGGCAACGTGGATCCAGACAAGATCAAACAAGATGGACTCGATGGTGTCGATTATAATGGAAAAATTCTAAGAGAAACCCACCCCGAATGGATTGAAAAATGTCATGAGCTCGGACTTAAAGTAAATGTATGGACAATCGACGACAAAGACAACCTCCAGTATTTCATCGACCACGATGTTGATTACATTACCACCAACGAACCAGTTGTTTTACAGCAAATGCTCAAGAAAAATAAGAAATAATCTTTTTTCAAACCTATAATTCTATCCCCTTAGCAATAAAAAACGTATATTTGCATCGAATTAAGACATTACTCGCTATTTATCTTACATTAACAATCAAAAATACAAAACAAAATGAAAATCTCAAGAATTGACCACCTCGGAATTGGTGTTGAGAGCATTGACGCTGTACTCCCTTACTATGAAGGCGTACTCGGCCTTAAGTGCTACGCTATCGAAGAAGTAGAAGACCAGAAGGTTAAGACTGCCTTCCTCAAGGTTGGTGAAGTTAAACTCGAGCTCCTCGAACCAACATCACCAGAATCTGCAATCGCAAAATGGCTCGAAAAGGGCGGCAAGGGCGTTCACCATGTAGCTTATGCTGTAGAAGACGGCGTTGCAGAAGCACTTGTAGAAGTTGAAGGCAAAGGGGTTCGCCTCATCGACAAAGCTCCACGCAAGGGTGCAGAAAACATGATGATTGGCTTCCTCCATCCAAAGAGCACCGCTGGCATCCTCACAGAACTCTGCGAGCCAGCCAAGTAATTATCTTCAGAAACAAATTCCCCAAGCGAGGCACTATTCACAACAAGAATAGCGCCTCGCTTTTTATTGAGCGATAATACTGGCTCAGTGGGAATTTAGTGGGGAAGATATCTAAACAAAAACATAAATCCACACCTTGAAAAGAATAATGGCTTCCTTCGTCAGCCATTGGCGTTGAATGAAATGAGCCTGCTGGTGAACAAGTTCCCCGACAGGCTCATTACATTCAACACCACCCTCGTACCACGGGTTATCCTTTTCAAGGCAATAAACCGAAATAAACCATTGTCCTTTGGTGTATAGATAGCTTAATTGGCGCGCAGCAAGTTCAAAAATCACCTGAATTTCAGCTCTTTTCACCGGTCCAATAGGCCGGTTTATTTCTGTTTATCGCCTTGGGATTGATGCTAACCTAACAGGGTGATGCTGTTGGCGGCTGAAAATATTTGGATGCTTGCTTACAGGTATTTTCAGTCGCCTGCTGCATCAATGGCTCGAAGAGACATAGCATCAATACCAAGGTGTGGATTTTGGTTTTTGTGTTATTAGACTATGAACTTATTTGACATACCCCCAGTATTTTTCCACTGAGCCCCCAGGGCCCGCCAGACTCTCCAGCCTCACCCCGGCCCCTCCAGTCTCACCCCCGGCCTCTCTCCAAAAGAGAGGGGAGTGAATACCCGAGGAATGGCGTTGGAGGGTGGCGCGCGCGTATATATATAATAAGGTAGGAGGGTGATTGGTATTAAAGTCGGATCGTAGCCATG
>JAZUHM010000231.1:0-5287 GCA_045641725.1 Bacteroidaceae bacterium
ACCGTGCCGCACAACACCAGCATCATGCTCAGCTGGGTGTTGTCGCGAAAGAGGGCGAAGAAGTCGTCTGGCACAAACACTGTGATAAGTCCGGCAATGACCAAGCCAATCACCAGCCATTTGCCAATGTCCTGCATCATCTCGATATAGCCGAATTTCAATGCCTCCAGTATCTTGCCCCAGAATGATGAGGGCTTTTTGCCATCGCCACAGTCGCATGAGCATTTGGTGTCGGCCTCGTCTATGGCAGCAGTCTGATCCTTGCGGTCAAAGCTGTTGATAAGCCACCCGCCGAGCAGCGCATTGCACAATGCCGCAATGGGGCGCAGTATGGCAAAGGGCAATCCCATGAGCGAGTAAGTGGCGATAATGCTGTCAACACCAGTCTCGGGTGTTGAAATCAGAAATGCAGTGGTTGCCCCCTTTGATGCACCCTCCTTGCGTAGCGACATGGCGGTTGGTATCACGCCACACGAACACAGCGGTAGCGGCACACCTATCAGCGCTCCCCAAAATACAGATTTGAATCCCGTGCCACCCAAATAGCGCCTGTAAACCACACCTGGCATAAATGCGTGCATCAGTCCTGCCAGCAAGAAACCTAGCAACAGGTAGGGCGACATTTCGTTGATAAGATTAAAAATCTCCTGCATAATCCGTGTTTTTTAGAGTGATTTTCTATTACCGACTGCAAAATTACTGCAAAAGTTTTGCAAGTGAAAGGCAAAGTTGTATTTTTGCAAGGCGAATCGGGCATCATATTGATGCCTGTTGAAATTATAATTAGAATAAAGTATGAAAGAAAAAAGAGCAATAGTAACCGCAGCCACCTCAGGCATCGGTTGGGCCACAGCCCTGGCGCTGGCAAAAGATGGGGCACAGGTGTGCATCGGCGCGCCCAGCAAGGACATTGAAGCAGCAGCCCCTCAATTGCAAGAGTGCCGTGAGCAGGGCCTGTCTATCAAGGCCATAGCCTATGATGCCTTTGACACAGACTCCTATCAGAACCTCTTCGACACCGCTCTGGCCGAGATGGGCGGCCTTGATATCCTCGTCAACAACTTTGGCTATACCAATCCAAAGATAGACCTTGACATCTTTCATATCAACTATCAGGACTATGACCGTATCGTGAGGGTAAACCTTGCGTCAGTCATTATTCCTACTCAGATGGCTTTGCCCTTGATGGCGCAGCAGGGTGGGGGAAGCATCGTTAATATAGCCTCCATTGCCGGCAAGGTGCCCGATGTGACTGAGATGGCGTATGGTACGGCAAAGTCGGCTATCTGTCATATTACCAAGATGATAGCTACTCAGGCGGCACCCGTCAAGGTGCGTTGCAATGCCGTACTTCCGGGCTTGGTTATGACTCCAGCTGTCAAGCAGCACCTCACCGAAGAATATAAGCAGTTCTTCGTGCGCCATGTGCCAATGGGTCGTGCAGCAGAACCAGAAGAAGTGGCCGCTGCCGTGAGATTCCTTGCCAGCGACAGTGCTGCCATGATAACAGGTCAACTGATAGACATCTCAGGCGGCTTTGGCACAGCTACACCTCTCTATGCCGATGCTATGGAATTGGCCATGAAGATGTCATAAACTGAGAGTGTTGTGCTAAACTCCTGCTTTGGGCGTTAAACAGCATGTGAGCCCCTCCCGTTTCGACGACATAATCTGGGCTTTTACTACCCCTGATTGCGCCGGTAAAAATATGAAGTGCGCGCTTATTTTCGTTCACAGCGCTGTGAACAATCGTTCACAGCGCTATGAACAACTGTTCACAGCGCTGTGAACAAACGTTCACAGCGCTGTGAACGAAATTTATCTCGAATCGGGTAATTTTTATCACGAATAATGTGCGCTTTATTGCGCATCGTATCTCGGTGCATTGTTGTATCCACACAATGCCTCGGTTGGTGCTCAGCGTGGGACGCGTCAAGCTATGGGAGTCCGAAAATTATTGGCCAATTCAAGGTCTTAAAGTTGAAATGCTTTACGCAGTCTGCTTGATTTGTGTTGCCTTTTTAAGTCTTAGGGGGCAAGCAATTAACGCGATGTTTCTTTAATTCAAATTATTTTGTTTTGCCTGGCATTTGGGGCAGATGCCTTTAATTACAAATTCTGCTTCCTTTATTATGTAGCCGTCGGGTACGTTGACTGCGGGTATCTTGATGTCGGTGAGACAGATGGTCTCGTGGCACTGTGTGCAACTGAGGTGGGCGTGATGGCATTTAAACTCTCCGCAGCGGCAGACGCAGTATTTCTGCATGTTGGAACCATCGTCGATGAGGTGCAGCAGGTTGTGTTCGGCAAACAGGGTGAGCGCTCGAAACACAGATGAGTTGTCGGCATAGGGCAGTCGGTCCATCACATCCTGTAGGGAGAATGCGTTGTGCATCTGTTCGAATATGGTTTTATAGACAAGCAGTCGCACTGATGTGATGCGGATGCCCGCATGTATCAGTCGCTCTTCGTAGTCTGTGGTTGTGTGTGGCATTGTGTGCGTGGGTTATAGTTTTAGTTTGAAACCGCCCGAGACTGTGGCGCCCGGCATGCGGTAACCCTTGTTGATATAGTATTTGGCGCAGGTGATGTTGTGGCCCTGCACAAAAATGTCGAGCATGTTGAGCGGTCTGTAGGTGAGGCGCAGGTTTAGCAGGGCGTAGTCTTGGGTGTGGATATCGTCGGACACATAGAGCCGGCCAACGCCTGTGAGGTCTGCGTTGAGTGTCCATTGGCTGGCGACGGTCCAGTCTGCTGCCAGTGAATAGAGGTGGCGTGGTGCTCCGGTGAGGCCGCTGATGTCGCTATGCAGATAGCTGTAGGTGGCGCGCAGTGCTAGATTGTCAATGGGGCGACTGCTGGCCGAGAGCTCGATGCCTTTGTTGACGAAGCTGCCGGTGTTTTCGTTGTGCTGCGAACCGAGTTGCTGCGAATAGACTTGCTGTATGATATTGTTGCCCTTGCTGATGAATGCTGTGAGTTCGACGGACAGCAGATTGGCGAACCGTTTGCCGACGCTGGCCTCGTAGTTCCACATGTCTTCGGGCTTGAGGTCGGGGTTTGCCATTTTGTAGAGATAGAGTTCCTTGAATGAGGGATTGCGGTAGCCTTTGCTCATGTTGAGCTTGATGTTGAGGTCGTGGCTTGGGTTGACGGCCAGGCCAGCCTGAGGTATGAGGTGTGTGCCAAACATGCTGCTGTTGGCCATGCGCAGGCCTGCATTGACGATAAGCAGATTGCGGCAAATGCCTTGTGAGGCTGTGAGGTAAGGCGAGTACTCGGAGATGCTGCGTCGGTCCATGGTGGCGGGGGTGACTTTGTCTTTGCGATAAATGCCGCCCGAGAGTGGAACTTCGCCGGTGTAGAGGTCGTAGTCGAAGCCCAGGGTTAGGTTGGTGGAGTGGGTGGGTTGGTAGTTTTGGTATGCGAGTATGCCAAACCTGCTGTCTTTCATGTTGAAAGGCTTGGGGTCGGTGATGTCGTGCTTGCCGTGGGCGTAATAGATGCGCATGGCGCCGTTGGTGTTGGTGTAGCGGTTTGTGGCGACTATGGACCCTTCGCCTCGCAACACATCCTGGTGGTAGATGTCGGTGGCTGCGGGATTGGCGAGCTTGGCATAGATTGGGTCGTTGCCTTTAAATTTCATCAGTGTGTAGTCGAGGTATGCGCTCCAGTTGTTGGTGAAGTCATAACCTGCTTTGGCATAGCCACTTGCCTGCCACAAGTCAAAGTCTTGCTGCGTGCCGTCGGTGCGGTCGTAGCCTAAGGATAGGAGCGAGGAGAACTTGCCTTTGCGCACCATGTTGGTGGCCGAGGATTGCCAGGTGTTGTATGAGCCGTACTGCGATTGGAGTGTGGTGCGGACGCCGTCTGTCTTGGCAGTTTTTGTGATGACGTTGATAGTGCCGCCCATGGCATTGCTACCATAGAGCACGCTGGACGGGCCGCGCACAATCTCTATATGATCTACGTATTCGCTCTCGTAGTTGTCTGCCACATGGTGGGAATAGACGCCCGCAAACTGCGGTTTGCCGTCCACCATCATAAGAATCTGGCTTGTGGGCGAATTGCCAATGCCGCGCATCTTGATGCCGCCGCTGCCGCCAGTGCTTATGCCAAACCCAAAGATGTTGCGCTCTGTCACAAACAGGCTCGGCACGCGACCGGTGAGAGCCGACAGGAGCTGTGTGCGGCCAGTGGCCTCAATCTGGTCTTTTCCTACGATAGAGACAGAGTAGGGCAGCAGTTTGCGCGGCGTGGCATTGTTGGAGCCGGTTACAACCACTTCGCTCAGGCTGTCTGCCATGGTGGGATTTGATTGTGCGCCAGCCGTTATGGCGCAGCCTGATATGATAATGCACAATAACAATCTGCGGACTTTGAGCAGGTATGTGGGAAACTGACGAACGAGTGATGAATGTGTGTTCATAATATTAATAAGGTATTGATATGCTATGCAAAATTACAAAAAGTATCTATAATAGAATGCATTTGCGCCGTGAAAAGATGATTATTTTGTGTGAAGTCAGGGCGGAATGAATTGCAATCGTCACATTGCTGGGAATATTAAAAAGGTACCTTAGTTTTTTAGCATACCCTTCTGCCATTTCACTTTAGGGTAGGTCGCTTTTAATTCTGATACTGACTTTTCGATGCCGCTGCCACCTGATGTGGCAAATGGAATCACGGTCTTGCCATCAAGTTTTGCTTGTTCGATGAAGGTGTTGATGATGCGAGGTGCAACGCCCCACCAAATAGGGTAGCCTAGGTAAATAACGTCAAACTCGGCTAGCGACTTCTTGCTCTTCAGGGCAGGACGTGACTTCTTGTCGTTCATTTCTACCGACGAACGGCTCTGTTTGTCATGCCAGTTGAGATCAGCAGCAGTGTATTTTTTCGCCGGTTCGATGGCATATAATGTTGCGTTATGTTCTTTTGCTAACTGTTTGGCATCGGTGTCAGTTGTACCCGTAGCAGAAAAGTATGCAACCACAGTCTTCTTTGATTGTGCAAATAAATTGGATAATGTCATAGCGAAAATTAAAAAAGAAAATAAAAGTTTCATTGTAAAATTGTATAAGTTAGTGGGTAGAATGATTTGCGAAGGCAGATTGTTGAGACAAAGTAGCCTTTTAAAGAATATCGGCAAAATTCTCTAGAGCTTAGATTTATTCGACGAACTGGAAAGTGTTGCTGTCAAACAGACCTTTGTCGGTGAGCTTGAATTGAGGAATAACCGGCAGACACATAAAAGTCGGAGGCCAAGCGGTCTTAGGAAGACAAGGAT
>JAZUHM010000232.1:0-1551 GCA_045641725.1 Bacteroidaceae bacterium
GGCTGCCAAGAATGCAAAGCGCATTCTGGTGTGCGAGATGAATGCCGGCCAGATGATTACTGATGTGCGTATGGCCTTGGAGTGCCGCGTTCCTTGCGAGCATTTTGGCCGCATGGGTGGCATCGTGCCCGACCCAGCCGAGGTGATTGCCAGTGCGCGAGAAAAATTGCTCGGCCTGTAGTGGAATCGCAGCGGCACTGATTGTTTGAATAATCTAATAACTATCATAATATCAGAAAGATGGAACAGGAAGTAGAAGAAGTACTTAACTCGATGCGCAAGCAGGCCGAGAAGGAGCGCCCCTACAAACTCAAGCTGCGCAATTGGCTCAACGGTATCTTTATGGTGCTGGCATTGGTGATGATTGTACTCTATTTTACCAACATTCCCTACAAGACAATTGTGATCTTTAGTGTCGGTTGTGTGGCTGTGCTGGCCAAAGTGACCGAGGTTATGATACGAATGACGCGAAAAATCTCAAGAAGATGACAAAAGAAGAATTGATATTGCCCGAGAATCTGGTTTGTGGCAAACCTGCGCTGATGAACGACGAGCCCATGCACTATTGTCCGGGCTGTTCTCACGGCGTGGTCCACAAGATTGTGGCTGAAGTGATTGAGGAGATGCAGATGGAGGAAAAGACCATCGGTGTCTGCCCCGTTGGCTGTGCGGTGTTTGCCTATCGTTACCTCGACATAGACTGGCATGAGGCTGCCCACGGTCGTGCTCCCGCAGTGGCCACAGCGTGCAAGCGCCTCTGGCCCGACCGTCTGGTGTTCACTTATCAGGGCGACGGCGACCTGGCCTGCATCGGCACGTGCGAAACCATCCATGCCCTCAACCGTGGTGAGAAGATAACCGTGATTTTTATCAACAATGCCATCTACGGCATGACGGGCGGCCAGATGGCTCCAACCACTCCTGTGGGCATGAAGACTGCCACCTGCCCTTACGGCCGTGATGTGGATCTCCACGGCTATCCGCTCAACATTACCGATCTGGCTGTCAATCTCGAAGGCACCGCATTTGTGTCGCGCCAGAGTGTGCACACCGTGGCCGCCATTCGCAAGGCCAAGAAGGCTATTCGCCATGCGTTTGAAAACAGCATGCAGGGCAAGGGCTCCAATCTGATTGAGATAGTCAGCACCTGTTCGTCAGGCTGGAAGACTACACCAGTCAAGGCCAACCAGTGGATGGAGGAAAACATCTTCCCTCACTATAAAATGGGCGACCTCAAGGATAATTAAAAGTTAAAAGGTAATAGTTAAAAGTTAAGGATTTTCCCAGAAACAAACTCCCGCTAACTCTTAACTTTCTCGTAACTCTTAATTCTTAAATCTTAACTAATAATAAATTGCAATGAAAGAAGAAATCATAATATCCGGCTTTGGCGGTCAGGGCGTTTTGTCAATGGGCAAGTTGCTGGCCTATGCAGCCATGATGGAAGGCAAGGAAGTGTCGTGGTTGCCGGCCTACGGCCCCGAGCAGCGCGGCGGTACTGCCAATTGCACCGTCATCGTGAGCGACCACAAGATACCTTCCCCCATCATC
>JAZUHM010000233.1:0-2563 GCA_045641725.1 Bacteroidaceae bacterium
TGATTTATGTCGCCCGTTCCGGGCTCATGCCTCAATTGCTAACCAGCGCGTCCCGCGCCGGGCACCCACGGGGACAATAATTTATGATAATTTTCGGGTTATTTATGATAATTCGTGTTTAAAAAAAACAAGCGCCACAGGCGCACCGCATGCCTTGTTTGGTGCTCGGCGCGGGACGCGCCAACCTCTTTAGAGGTCGCGAGGGCTCTGTTGCAAGCAATTAATTTTTCACCGGGCAGCAATAAAAAAATCTAAAAATCATTTTTTTGTGTCATTTTTCTTTTTGTTTGCAAAATTTTTCTTATCTTTGCCCATTATTATCTCTTGAAAAAACTAATACTAGTATGAAACGTTTATCATTTCTAATGCTGGCCTTGCTAACTGTTGCGGGCGCACTGTTTACCACAAGCTGTCAGGACAAGGTGAACCAAGACAATATGTACACCTTTACCGGCAAGCTGATGGCAGACTACCTCAGCGAAGATGAGACGCTCTCTGACTTCTGCTACCTCACACAAAAGGTGCAGCTCAGCAAGCGCTCAAAATCTACTGTGTACGATCTGCTCTCAGCACGCGGCAACTTCACAGGCTTTGTGCCTACCAACGATGCCGTGCAGGAGTATCTTGACTCCCTCTACAACACCAAGAACTACGACATCACCCAGGTGCCTGACTCTACCGCTGAGTTTATCGTCAACAACTGCTTGATTGACCATCAGAACAGCGCCGCCATGGAATCTACCTCTTTCATGGAGGGCACCATCGAGAGACAGTCGTTCGCTGGCCGATTCATCACTGTAAACTTCGGTGTGATCGACAATGGCCGCGCCGCAATCTATATCGACAAGTACTCGCGCATCATTGCCAGCGACATCAAGGTTGAAAACGGCATGGTGCACAAGGTAAACAAGGTGGTGGCTCCAACCGTGTCGTCACTCAGCTCGCTCATCGAGGCTACACCTAACCTCCAGGTGTTCTCCAATCTGCTCAAGGCCACTGGCTACGACGCAGTGCTCAACGCAGCTTTCCGCGACATGGACTACGAGGCTAACCACCCCGAGACCGGTCTCGGCACACCAACCTTCACCGGCGAGAACCCTATCCCATGCCCTCAACACCGCGACATGGGCTTCACCGCCTTTACTGAAACCGACAGCGTGTTTGCCCTCAAGTTCGGCCTCGACATAAAGAAAGAAAACGGCCAGATCACCAACTGGGACGAGATCTTTGCCACCATTCAGGAGAAGTGCGAGAAGTACTATCCTGAGGCCACCAGCACTGACCTCAGCAGCGACGAAAACGCTGTGCACCAGTTCGTTGGCTACCACATAATCGACCGCTCTGTGCCTTACAACTACCTCAACGTGCACTACAACGAGCAGGGCTTTGGCTACCGCAACCCAGAAAATATCTCCATCGACACATGGTGCTCCTACCCTACCCTCACCCAGAATCGCATCCTCAAGATTATGGAAGGACGCCAGATCGACGGCAAGCGCATCAACCGCTATGTGAGCAAGCGCGACCCTAAGACCTACGCTGCTCTCGAGGTGCCACGTCCAGGTATCCTGCTCCACAACGAAGGCGAGAATGCCGCACTCAACGGCTACTTCTACACCATCGACGAAATCCTGGTATATGACGAAGACGTGCCAAACAAGGTGCTCAACGAGCGTATGCGCTACGACCTCTGCGACCTGCTGCCAGAGCAGATGTCGTCAGGTTTCCGCCGCATCACCTCGGGCGACGGTCTCAAGGGTATGCACATCCCATCGGGCTACCACTCAACCATGTGGTTCACCGACGAGAGCCGCGTCGTTTATCTCCCTGGCTATTCGCAGGTTTGGAGAAACTATCAGGGCGACGAATACAACATCGTGGGCCAGTATGACGTGACTATCCAGTTGCCTCATGTGCCATACTACGGTACCTACGAATTGCGCATCGGTCTCAGCAACAACGACTGGCGCGGAATGTGTCAGGTCTATTTCGGCACCAACCGCCAGAACCTTGACGCCATCGGCCTGCCACTCGACATGCGTCTCTCGGGCACCAATCCTGTCATTGGTTTCGAGGCCGACAAGGACGACCCTGACTACGACGGCGAGACTGCCAAGCGCATGAGAATCCACAACTACTTGAAAGCTCCAAGATACTACGGCTCTGCCAACACCTCTGCCGTTAGAGACAACTTCCGCAACATCGAAAAGGTGCTTCGCTATAATGCCTACACTGGCACCTTCGACCCAAAGAAGACCTACTACATCCGCTTCAAGTCAGTGCTTGAAAACACAGCCACCGAGCTCTTCCTCGACTACTTTGAGCTCGTGCCAAAGACAGTATATAACGGCACCGAAGAAGAAGACGAGTGGTAACCCACTCCCACCCCTTCCCCGTTCACAACCCCGCCCCTGCTTGCCCGCCAAGCAGGGGCGAGTTTTTTGTGGGGTGTTGCAATGGTCGAAGAAAAATTTACGAATAATTCACGGGCATTTGCGTTAAAAAACAGTAACTTTCGTAGCTTGGCGCGTCCCGCGCCGAGCACCAAAAGAGGCATGCGGTG
>JAZUHM010000234.1:0-10876 GCA_045641725.1 Bacteroidaceae bacterium
CCGCTTGGCCTCCGACTTCTCCCACTCCACCCGCCGCACCGACATGGCGTCGATTTTTAACCAACTGCAAGCCCTCAACCCCGAAGCCCGCCACAGCCTGTGGCACGCAATAACCAAAGCCAACACCCACTGAAAGACACCACCTCGATCCACCCCGCCCTCCCAGAAAGCCTGAATGTTCGCTAAAGCCATCCTAATTTAGCGCCCCACAAACCAAACATATTTCGCCACAAATCCAACAAACTTCGTGATAAATTCCGTTCACAGCGCTGTGAACGTTTGTTCACACCGGTGTGAACGATTGTTCACAGCGCTATGAACAATTGTTCACAGCGCTGTGAACCAAAATTAGTGCGCACTTAGTAATCGGGAAAGCGAAATAAAAACCCGTAAACACGCCCCCACACCCCATGCCATATAATAATATAAGGTATAAGCACGCCAATAACTAAAATACAATAAGAGCACATAGTTTCAATCATATTCTTCGTTTTTTTCTAAAAAATCCGAAAAAACCAACACGACCATATAAATATCAGAAATAATTTAATAACTTTACAGCTGAAAAAGCATTTATACAAGATGAAAACTAAAATCGATTTGAAAACAGTAGGCAAATTAATCAAGAAACTGGAACTGTTTGAAGAATATTCAGACAACTTGCCGACAATATGCTCTAAAACAAAATGGGGCATATTGCAAAATAACGTATTAATGCTTTCATGCAACGAAAAAACTACCATTTTTGCCTCAATATACCAAAAGGCCAAAATGGCCAACCGAAAACTAATAATAAATACGTAAATTTGCGACAGATTTAAAAAATATAGTATAATCCTTATAGAACCTTATTTTTTGGCAAGGGTTGCTGAAATTAATGCTTATCATTCGTTTGTTGTAGTTTTGCGCTCAAAATCAAACAATAAACAATATAGAAAAGACAAGCATTCTCATAAATGAAAATAACTGCGCCTTGCAGCACGGACAACAAGTAAAATAAACATTACAAGTTCACTGCCAGGCGCAGTTTTTCACCGTATAAAATTATTTTAAATTAAAATTCCAAACAAAGAGATGGAAGAATATCCAAAAGTCAAAGGTCTTATTACCTTATTATATATGTAAGCACATTGCCATCAATTTCTTGACAAAATGCTGTATATGAATCCGGGGTGCCTTTTATTGAAATCTGCACAGCGGCGGGCAGATGATGAAGTTTGGCCGGTTTTATTTCTGTATCAAGTAAAAGATCAAAGCCGTCTTGTTGTGAAATGCTTTTATAGACTGCCTCCTTGATAGTCCACACGGCTGTAAGATAAGTTGTCTTGGCTATGACATCAAGGGCGTCAAAACCGTCAATAAGTTCACTTGGCTTTGCTATTCGTGATTGCAAGCGCAAGATGCGGTCGCTCATTGTCTCGATATCTACGCCAATATTAGCCGATTGTGCCAGCATGATGGCGGCATGTGTCTTGCTGTGCGAAATACTAATGTGCAAATCGGTGTCTTTGAGCACTGGCCTACCCTCTTGCGTATGGACAAGTTCTGCATCTTGCCCTATTGCTTGCATCAGCATAGCTCTGACAGTGAGCTGTTCATCCTGGCGGTGCTTTGATTTGTAGTTGCGCTGAATTTGGTTGACTATTGTCTCTGTATCTGCATGCAAGAATTGAGCCAAATCATGGAGATTATCAATGATTTGGCTCACATATAATTTACAATTAACGCAGTTATCAAGCTGGAGCATTATTGTTTGTATTTGCGGGGGCCACAGAGCAGAACTCTATCTTCTCTGCCCATATCTCAGTAATGTTTCGCACGGTTTTGCTCTTGTCTTCGTAGGAGCGGGTGTGGATGCTGCCCTCCACATAAAGCTTATTACCTTTTCTGACGTACTGCTCAACGAGCTTTGCCAGCTTGTCCCAAGTCACTATATTGTGCCAATCGGTGCGTTCTGCCACTTGAGTGCCGTTTGGCAAGACATAGCCAGGCTCAGAGGTGGCCAAAGAGAATGTTGCGACAGGACGATCGGCTGCAATATACCTGACATTAGGATCGCGCCCCACATTGCCAATGAGTATCACTTTGTTTACGGACATAATGCAAGGTGTGCTTTGTTATTTCCAAAGACGATCAGAATCGTTGACCAGTCTTTCGTCAAACTTGATTCTTGATTTTGCCAAGAGATTGAATATTACAGAAACTAAAGTAAGGCATACTGGTACGCTTAACCACGATGCCTCGCAATTGTTCATAAAATATGCAGCCGCAATCACAACGCAACTAAGCACCAGCGCAACACTGCTGATGTCAGTAAAGCGCATCTGACGTTTGCGGTTGTTAAACATAAAAATACTCCAGATGGCAATTGCAATGCCCAGTACAATAAGGCCTAAATATGCATATCTCAGAATGTCGGTGCCTGTAAAAGCACTGACAACCAAGCTGTCTGGCGCAGCTGTCAAGCCTAATATCAAAGCGACAATGCTGCTGATGCCCGACAACAGGAGATATACGGTTTGGATTCTCTGAATCATGGAAAAAACTCCTTGTGATTACTTGAGGCGCTTATCCTCGCGTGGGTTGCGGAAATAGATTTTATCGTCAAGCATTTCCTGCTCTGCGATGAGGCTTGGCTTAGGCATACGCTCATAGAAACGAGAGATTTCTGTCTGTTCGCGATTGTCGAACTCCTCTTCGAGCGAGTCGTTTTTGCCACCAAACTCCTTGAGCTTTTGGTTGAGGTCGGTCTTGATTTCAGAAGTAATCTGATTTGCACGCTTACTCATGATAACTACGCTTTCGTAGATATTACCAGTGTTGTCAGCGTAATCCATAAGGTTACGGGTCTTTGTAGTGAGCGGTGCGTTTGATTTCTTGTAGTTCATGTATTTATTACTTTAATTGTTTAATCTTCGGTTTTATATTTTAATAATTTCTCGCTTTTGAGTTCTTTTTCTGATTTATCAAAAAATTCCTTGGCTTGCTTGAGGTGCTTTGACTGCGGGAACTCATTGACAAAACCATAATATTCATCAACAGCGTCATTATAACGTTCAAATTTCTTAGACTCAATACTCTGCACAGCCAGGTGGTACTTCGCTTTCAAAATCAGGAAGGCCAGTTCCTCTTTGCGTGGGGTATATGGGAAAGTCTTTATCGCATTTTGAGCAGTCACGATACAAGCCTGATAATTGCTGCCGCCGAAATTGCAATTGAGGAAATAATCGCCCAAATCATAATACAGCTTTGCCGTCAGCATTTCCTTTTCTACCAATCTGTCTTGCAGCATAAAAAGCATGTCCTTAATCTCTTTGGCATGTTTGTTCTGAGGATCGCTGTCAAGAATGGTTTGCAATTCGTTTATAGCAGTATAAGTATTGGATTGGTCAAGGCGTGCCTGAGAAGTAGTGTTGATAAACGACTTAGCAGCATAATAACGCGCATCATTTACAAACATTCCGTTTGGATAGGAGCGTGAATAATAACGCTTGAACAACTCGCAAGCACTCTCATAGTCGTGGGTATTATACTTGCACATACCTACCAAAAAGAGAGCCTCGTCACCTTGTTTGGTATTTTTAAATGCCGGCAACACATTGTCCAACAGCAAATACGCATTGGAGTATTTATGCTCTGCATACATCTGTTTGGCCACTTCCAACTTATAGTCGCGGTCATTATTGCGCAACACTGTGTTGATAGTATGGCAACTGCTCAGCAGCGACGATGCTATCAAAATTACAAATAGTATTGATGCGTATGCTATTTTCTTCATTTTCGCATGGATAAAAGTCGCACACTCACATGTGCGTACATAGTTATATTCTATTTCAAGGTGCAAAATTAGTCTTTTCGTCTCAATTATGCAAGGTCTTTAATAATTTTTAGTATTTCTCTTGCAATTATACACAAATATAATGCAATACTATCAGAAAATTTCATAATTTTGTAACACAATAAGATTCCACATGCCTGAAATACATCTAAAATATCAGCAACTCACTTGGCAAGAACTATCAGGCCAAGATTATCAACTTGCGCAATCGGCCGTAGAAGCACTCTCTGGCAGCTATTCGCCGTATTCCAAGTTTAAGGTCGGCGCTGCAATTAAGTTGCAGAACGGGTTGACAATCACTGGTGCAAACCAAGAGAATGCAGCCTACACATGCGGCATCTGCGCAGAGCGTGCGGCACTCTACAATGCACAATCTGCATATCCCGACATAAAGATCGAGGCAATTGCCATCGTTGCTCAAAAACACGATTCGCCAAGTCTGGAAGAAATGATTTCGCCATGCGGATTGTGCCGTCAGGCTTTGGCTGAAGTAGAAAATCGTCAGGCATCGCCAATACGCATACTTATGGCAGGGCGTGAAAACATCATAACCGTTGATTCTGCCAACGACTTGCTGCCTTTCACATTCAAGCTATAAATCAGTTCCGGCCATAATACTACCCTCCCACCCCATTGATTTCCAGGCTTTCTCTCTGTAATAATTTTCAAGAATCAAATCTACTGTCCAAAAGCCGCAGCACACGACAAGAACATCGATTTTTTGGACATTTATTGCGTTTAAAAAATATCTAATTTCGCTCCCAAAAATTCTAATTGCGACATAAATTCCGTTCACAGCGCTGTGAACAATCGTTCACAGCGCTACGAACAAACGTTCACAGCGGTGTGAACAAACGTTCACAGCGCTGTGAACCAAATTTATTGCGCATTTCGTTTTTTCAAGGGCGAAGAAACTGCCATTTATAGGGAGTCCGGAAGATTATTCGTAGTTTAAGCCCGCAACAAGGATTTCTTTACGCGCAAAAAAACACCTTCTGCAGAGTGAACAAACTGTGTTCTGCAGAAGGTGTTAGAGATTTTGCGTGATTATTTACCAGGCTATTTAGTAAAGCGCATTCCGAGCTGCATACCGTTATAGTTTTTTGCCAATTGTGTGACTGTAGATAGTGTGCTGCTGTATTTGCCTGCGACTGATCCAAACTGTTGGGCAAACTGAAGGAGCTTGTCTGCCTTGAACGTTATTTGCAGTGTTGTGCCTTTCTTAACGTTGGCATTGATTTTTATTTTAGAATTGTTGCTCTTGGTAAAGGTTATTGTAGAGCCGTTGATTGAATATTTTCCTTTTACCGACTTGCCGTTAACGGTTGAAGTAAAAGTGCCGTCGGCGTTGAATACGATGGTGAATTTGCCTTTGCTTATTCCGACCTTTGCAAGATATGTGCTCATTTTCTCCTCAAGCTTGGAAGCTGCCACGGCTCCACCAACTTTTGTGACGGCACCTTCTGACTCAAATGCGACTGCGGGCTGTGAGTATTTCCATGTACCTGCAATATCCTTTGCCGTCACTTTTGACGTGCCAATCAAGACATCGGCAGCCGAAGAAAGTGCCGATGAATTCTGAGTAACCTTGGAAACTACGTCAGACAAAACACTCTTTACTGACTGCGCACTCACGGTTTGCGCGAGAGCGATAGCCGCAGTAAGCATTGCGACTTTGATAGCTAAACTTTTCATAATAAACAAGTTAATATTTGTTGTAAGAAACTACTATTTACCCATAATAATAATGTTATAGACATTGGTGACGTCTGTGGCATTGATTAGGCCATTGCCATCAACATCGGCGCGAATTTCCTTAACGCCAGAGGCCGAGCCTATAATAATATAATTATAGATGCTTACCACGTCTGTTGCATTGATAGAGCCATTGCCATCAACATCACCAATTTCTCCATCAACCAACGCCACGTTTACGGCATTTACTTCTGAGTCCATATAGTCTTCAGCCTGCGCTTTAACTGAAACCACATAGCGGCTGTCTGTAGGTAAATTTGTGATGGTTGCTTGGGTCGCTGACACGACTTCGGTCTTGACCAATGCTTCATTCTTATATACGCTGACTTCGTATTTTTCAGCATTTTCTACACTGGCAAAGTTAACTGTCACTCCCGTAGATGTCTGACTTTTAACTTCTACTGACGCGGGCTTATCCAGCTGACCGTCGCACTGATAATAGAACACAATATTGTCGGAAATCTCGTGGATATTTTTCATCTTAATATTCATGTGGCCACCAATATACGCGGTGTCACAAGGGGTTGTTGTGCTGGTAAGTTCCATATTTTTGCTATAGCCAGGGAACAAATCTCCCTTGTAATCAGAAGCTTTGGCTGAAATCCTGGTCAAGACACCGTCAGCTGGTATGATTGTCATGCGCTGATGATTATAATCATTATTAATAGTATTCGCTGCCCAGTTTGTCGAATTATAATGCACATGAGTCACAAGCATTCCCTCGCCATACAGCTTGAGATACCAAGGCGATGACTGGCGGTTTTCAATCAGATAATATTCATTGCCAGTCAAATCAGCCTTATTGGGGATTCTGTATGCTCTATGTTCATCTCGAGTGTGCAACGGAGCGAGGGTCACCAATTGCTTTTCATCTTTCAGGGTTTCTATCTTGAGCCAGCCCATAAATTCGCGCTCGTATGCGGAGTAGCCTACAGGTGTGCGACTAAGATTGTCGAACTGGCCATAATCCATGATTGACCACGCATCCATACCAAAGATATTGCGTGCGCTTGTGGTGTTATAAAAATCAGGAAGGCCCAATGCATGCGAAAACTCGTGAGCAAGAGTGCCTATACCATCAAACTGCTCTCCCATACCATAGTCGGCGAGTTCGTCCATCATAAGACCTGCCACTAACTTAAATTTTCCAATCGTATGACTGAGATTATATGAATACTGAGCCCAAAGAGTTTCAGGTGCACCGGACACCTGCTCGCCATGACCCGGATAGATAACAATAACAAACAATTCTCCCTTAGAATTCAAATATGGAGTAAAATCCACGCCGTGAGCATAAGCAGAATCAACAGCCTCACACACATAACCTCTTCCGTTTTTGTCGTTGTTGCCAGAATTAGCACCATAATAACTGCGTTCATGGCTGACTTTTACCTTGGCTACAACGTCAAACTGTGGGCGGAAAAGGCTATCGCTTTGTGCAACAAAATAGTCTCGAAGACTGCCTGCGCCGCCTTCTGCTGTATAATTCACACCATTAAAATGCTTGTCGAAAGTGGCAATGTCGTTCTCATTTTTAAACGACACGTCGGTGAATTCTGCCAAAATAACTGCAATCTTAACATCACCTGTAGATTTTACAGACGCCTGAGACAAAGAGCCAATACCATAGCGCGAAGCATTGTGCATCATGATTGCGCTCTCAAAACGCTCAAGGGCATCCGCGGCATAGCGCTGTTCAACAGGCGTACGCTTGTTTTCTTCGTGAGCAATCACGGGGCTTGCCACAACATTAAAGTCATCGTCGAAATCTGCATAGCAATAGTCTCCCTTGGCATTGGGAAACACAGGATAGCCGTCGTCGGTAATATAATAAAGAATATGGTTAGCACCGGTGCGGGTAACAGTCAGCATGGTACCATCAGACTGCCTCACAACGCGCTGAGTACGAAAAACAGGACTTGCAATACTGCTCGCAGCTACCATTATTACTGCAAAAATAATCAATAATAGTCGTTTCATTTTATAATATCTTTATGTTTTTCAATATAATTGTCAATCAATTTTCGGGCAAGACTTAACGGTTTAGGGATTTTTGGCAAGTCATAGATGTCAAACCAATCGCCCTCAACCAATTCCTCGTCTTGCAGTTTTAGTTCGCCTCCTGCATATCTGGCAGTAAAACCAACCATCAGTCCCAAGGGATATGGCCAGGGCTGGCTGCCAAAATATTGAATGTCATCAACCTCAAGCTGAGTCTCTTCGCGAATTTCCCTAATGAGAGCCTCTTCGAGCGACTCGCCCAGTTCTACAAAACCCGCCACTAGACCATAGTAATCGCCTCGGAAATTGCGCGACCTGACAAGCAGAATCTTATCACCTCTGTGAATTAGCACAATAATGGCAGGCGAAAGCTGAGGCCAAATCTCCGTATTGCACTCGGTGCATTTAAGACTGATTGGCGAAGTTTTTTGCATCTTTGCCCCACACTTGGAGCAAAACCTATGATTAGCGTGCCAATAGAGAAGTTCAGCGGCTTTTCCTGCACGCTGGTAATCCTGCAAAGGCAAAACATCATAACTGGCCCGCAAATCTATTAGTCTGCAACCTTCCGGCACAGTATCTATCATTGCAGCAATGCACTCATTGCCGTCTGCCAGACAAAAAGGCAAGCCTTCAGAATCTGTCGGCATCTTGTCGGGAATTTCGCCAGATTGCGTCAGAACCAACTTATCACCGCAAAACAGATAGTGCTGCATGGTAACGAATTACTTATGCGCTTGAGGGGAGGCTCCGCTATTAGCATCAACGCCAGACTTGCCAGCCTGAGGCGATGCTCCAGTTGTTGCATCGGGCGCCCCACCCTGCTGATTGTCTGCTGCACCGCTATTGGCAGAATTGTTAAAACCATCGAGCGTCACTTTCATATCATAAGCGTCTTGAGCACGCTGGGCTGCCAAGGCTTCTGGTGTACGCAATTCCTTGTATTTAACTTCAGTGCCAGGCAACTGAGTGTAGATTGCATCTTTAAAATCCTCAGGGCTATACTGCACTCTTTGACGTGTGAGTTCTGGCACATTGTAGCTCTTTAGGAGCAAAAGATTGCTCTCAGGATTTTCTTGTGGCAACATAAATGCCTTGCGGCTTTTGCCTTGTTTGTCGAAATATGCGATATATGGACGGGTGTAAGAACCGTCGTCTCTGCGTGAACTAAAGACAATCCAACGTCCATTAGAACTCCAAGAGTGATAAGAGTCAACATCTGGGGAATTGGCCTCGGTGAGCGGATAAATCTCGCCAGTCTCAAGATTTTTCACATATTGGTCAGAGCTCTTGTGCCAGATATGGAACTGGCCATAGTCGCCCAATGTGAAAAGCAAGTATTTGCCATCGGGGCTAACACGTGGAACTGATGCGCTCTTGCCTTGCGACATACAATCAACCTCAAGCTGGGGCTCGCCAAAAGACATGGTAGCCTCATCAAAGGTGACACTATAAATATTGTACTTAAGATTTTCATAATAATTCATCACATAGCCATTCTTGATAGAATCGGCCATTGAAGCCATGGCGGGATGATCAGACTTGCAGAAATAAATCTTCTTGCCATCAGGTGCCCAGCATGGGAAAGTCTCCATTGAGCCATTGCTCTTGATGATATTGCTCACCTCGTGGGTATCTGCATTATAGAAAAGCAAGTCGCTGCCGGTATCTACGACTTCTACCTTCTCCAGATTCTGGAGATGGAAAACCTGACCAGTCTTATTTGTTGAGAACACGATATAATTCTTCGTTGGATGCCAAGAAGGATATACCGCAGAACCAAGGATTGAATCGTTCTTGAAATTAAGTTTCTCAACCTTGCCATCCTTTGCAATCAAAGTGCCGCCCATATTGGCACGAACATGGAAGAGCATCTTGTCGGTGTTGTAATTCTGATAGTTATGGCAGTTGACGCAGTGGTTTTCGTCGGAAATATCCTCGCGATTATTCTCATAGATAGCATACTGGTCGAAAGTCGTGAGGTTGCGCTGGTATAATCCCAATTGACGGTAGAGCTCATAGCCTGGCTCAATCAAACGGTAAGACAGATATGGGTCTATATCTTCCTCTGCCACATAGATTTTATAGGGCTTGAGGCTCACCCACTGTCCATCGCGGTTAGCATAAACCGTAATATCGAGTTCCTTGCCACGATTTTCGGTAAGAGTCTGGCGCCAAAGGGTGCTGTCAAATTGCACGATGCCGTCTTCGCTACCGCCAGCCACAATGGCATCCTTGCCTTGCGCCTTAACCTGCACAACAAATTCCTCGCCTTGGGATTTCACAATGAAATTAAGTGGCGCGATATTGGCAGGAATGGTGACGTTAGTATAATCGGGATAGAGTTTTACATCTTCATTAACGGCCTGCGCAGCTTCTGGTACGGTATAGGTCTTGCTACATGAGTTCAAGACAAGGCCAAACGCCATCACAACTGCCACAAGGGCCAAACCATAATATTTCTTATACATATTGCAATTCATAATTAGTTGACGCCTCCTTTCTGTTCTGTTTCTGGCATAGAATAGTTTTCGTCAGGTATGTTTTGGAAATAGTAATAATATTCGTAGGTGCCGCGATACTGCGGGTATTTGAGGGCTTTCTCCTTGGAACGTTTATTTTTGGCTTCCCTGTCTTTAAGGGCGGATTGATCCTTGGCATCGGCAAAGCAATCACCCATAAACGACTGAAACTCTGTCAAAGTCATCTTTGAGATTACATTATTTTGAATCAATGGTTTAAGCGACGACAGATTCTTGACATTCATAATAACCACAGCCTCTTGCATCGGCTTAGACAATGGCCAGCCGTTCTCAATAAATGTACGCACTCTCTCGCCAAAAGAATTCATATTCTTAGAATACAAACAGGCATACAGCGAATTTTTAAGACCTTTGACATTCTTGGCACTGGTCAGAGCCACATTATAGCCAAGGAACATCGGCTCGCGATAATTCTGCTCAAAACCGTCAACATCCGGCTGAAGGTCAATAGTGCAAGCCAACTCCTGATCCTGAGTAATCAGCTCGGGTTCTTTTATCATCGCAGAATATTTCTCAACAAACTCAGACTCAAACGGCACCTTGCTGATAATATCAAGATATTTCTCAGCCAAAGCAAATTCACCGTCAACCAAAGCGCACTGAGCCATTCTCTTGAAGTGATGCACCGACGGGCCATTGAGCACCATCTGCTCCATTGCCTCATGGTAGGCACTACGGGTAAGACCTGCGGAGAAATTACAGTCAATAACGATAAAATCCAAGCCGCCGTCAAAGCTTC
>JAZUHM010000235.1:0-1957 GCA_045641725.1 Bacteroidaceae bacterium
TTTAGGCGCAGAAAATTTGGAAAACAAGGAACAATAAAAAAGAGAGCGGGGGACGCTCTCTTGTGTGTAGGGGTTGTGTAAATGCTTGGTTGCAAGGAAATTAGAACTCGAACTGCTCTAATTTCAAAAGGCCGCATTCCTGGATGATGCCAACGTTTTCTGCAAATTCGGGAGTGGCAGAATGCTTGTCGAGAGACTCCTGGTCTTTCCAGGTCTCGCAGATCATAAACACGTCGTTGCGGGTTGCGCTTGCAAATACGTCATAAGCAATGCAGCCTTCGTGGTTGAGTGACTTTGCGGTGAGAGCCTTAGCGGCTTCGAGTGCCTTTGCATAGCAATTGCTGCAATTGGCTTTGAAAAAACAGTTTAAACGAATCATTGTTTTTGTATGTTTTGTTAGTTAGTGAATATTTCTTTTGTTCTTGGGCAATGAGGGCGGGATTACATTCTGACTTTTGCGTTGTTTTCTATGATAATACCACTTTTGGGTGCTGCGTTTGTGAGTTTGCGGCCTTGCAGATCGTAGTATTGTGTGTTAGTGTTAGCGGCCGATGTGGCGCTCTCAATGTTATTGGGATCGTCTTTTGCGACCTCGGCAAACTGATAGACGTTGCTGTAGTTTCCGGCCCAGCCTTCTGAGTCGCTGTATGCGTCAAATGTCAATGTGTTGGTCATGATGACGAGTGAGCCTGCCGTAGAGCCGTTGCCTCTCATGCTGTGAAACCAATAGCCGCCGGTGAGGTTTTTGCTGGCTGCAATTGTCCAGTTGCAAAAGGTTGGGTTATAGTCTTTTACAAAGCCGCAGTCATTGTTGTGACCCTGGCCTTTGCCGCACCAAACGAGGTATTCGTCGGTCTGCACATTCTTAAACGCCACTTTGCCCTCGTGGCCCTCAGCCACAAAACATGCCTCGGGACCGAGGTCGGTCAAGGTCTGGCCTTTGGCACCAATGCAGAGTTGGCCGTTGCTGGCATAGAGCATGTGGCGGTTGCCATTCTGCTGTACGTTGGTGATAGTGTATTTTTTGCCTGGCTCTACACCGATATAATCATACACCGGGTCGTGAGGGCCAATCATATCCTCTACCTCGCAAATCACAAACTTGCAGCCCGCATCCGACGTGTTGTTGCCGCTGCCCCAGTTGTAGAGCTGGGCGGCATGGGCACTGCGGGTGGTTTGGTTAAATTGTATGTTGCCGGAGGTCACAATCAGATATCCCAGCGCGTCGGCCTTTGCGAAAGTCCAGCCGCGCGAGGGGCGTGTGGTTGTGAGGCTGATAGCGGCATTGTTGCCAGCGGTAGTTGCGACATAGCCGCCATTGCCGTTTATAATGTCGTAGGTGCCGTCGGTACGTTTCACAAACTTCCATTGGCAGGTGGCGCTCACGCTGTTTGCGCCGTTTACGACTGCGGTGCTGGACGTGGCCGACAGATATAGGCCCTCGCGCAGTGGAGTCTGCATGGTGTACCAGTGTGTTTCGGTGCTGGTGCTTGCCTTTGGCATCTGAATGCTTGAAGAGTTTAGCGAGCCTTGAAAGGTGGCATAAGCGTCCTCCACACGCTTAAGGATTTCGTCAATGTTTGCATTGGTGGTGGCCAGGTCTGCCTTGGCGAGTTCGATAGTCTCGGTCAGTTTTTCTGCAAGTGAGGTGGGGTAGTAGCCCGGCGCGTCCTTTACGGATGATTTTATGCTGTTTTCTATTTCTGTGATGCTGGCCCAGGCCTGCTCGGCGTCCTCGCTCAGCAACTTGTTTGGCGAATATACCAGTTCCTCAACGGCGTTGTGGCCCTCGAGGTCTGTAAATACAAACGTGAAGAGCCACTTGTTGAGGCGGATATTAGGGGCGTTCACGTACGGCAGCTTGAGATAAACCTTGTTCCAACCCTCATGCAGAGTGATAGCAATGGGCTTGCGCATCGGGAAATTCTCGTTGCCCAGGCTGACCTCGCTGTTGATG